>NZ_JAQFUL010000069.1:0-27312 GCF_027716265.1 Bacillus cereus group sp. Bc031 | reverse complement strand
CCCCTCCACGTAATAGTGTAACATCCATGTGTATACATGGTCTTTTTCACACTGTCTACCTAAAGGGGATAATATCAATAATTGGGCTTTTATTTTTCTGTAATAAATTGAAACTATAATTCGAACTTGTAGAAAGGAAGGCAGAATACCACTTCTAAGATACAAAATTAGAGTATTACACCAAATAATTAGTTATATAAATAATATAAATATTTCTCATTTTTTTACAAAATTTTCAGTTTTTTCTTACGAAACCGCATCACTATAGCATTCTATAGAAGTTTAATGTTAATTCAATTCTTTATATTCGGAATTTTCGGCAAAACGCGTATAGACCTGTTGTTATTTTTTCCCTATAATCAATCTGTAGTTTCAATATTCAATTTTCTGTAAATTCGCGCGAACCAGGAATTGTTTTAAAATATCTTTTACTAGGTAAAATAAAAACTACAAAAATCAATTATCATTTTATGGAAATAAGGTGATCTTTTGTTTGTTTGCAAAGAACATGTATTAAAAGTGATTCAAAATCTAAATGTACCGCATATTTGTGAAACAGACAAAAATATAAAATGTAGGTATTGTGACCATGCTTCTCAATATGAATTGTATATATTTGATTTCAGGAATATCTCAAAAAGATTAAGAATAATCAGTTGCCAATAATCTATATATTATTGGTCTATGTAAATAATCTTCCGATTTTTATTCTGAAAATAATACATAATCAGATGATTCGGTCACTTGTATTGCGATTTAGTAATGTTCACATTATAATTAAAGGGGAGAATAGTGAATATGGCATCTTATATCATTGGTAAATTAAACTTAAACGAGGAATTATTAAAGAAAGATTTAGCTACAATCGCGAGTTTTCCAGTTATTCCAGAAGAGTATGATGAATTTAGTTCAGGTTATTGGATGAACAACTCTTTATGGAATGCTTCAAATGATAAAAATGATACAATGTATCGTGATTTTGATCATGCAGCACAACAAACAGAGTATGGTAAGCAGTTACCTTACATTAACTCACTTCTTGAAGAATACTTCACTTTTGATAATTTAAAAATGGTTCGTACACGTAATTTAGTGGATGCAATGGTTATCCCACATAGAGATTTCGTTGAATTCTCTCATAGTACAAAGCAACGTTTCCGTGTCTTCTTAGCTTTAGAAGATAATAAAATGGCTTTCCATTCAGATGAGGAAGCAGTATTCCGTATCAGAAAAGGAGAAATTTGGTTCTTAGATGCAGCAATTGGACATGCAGCTGCTAATTTCTCTAAGGATAGCCGCGTTTTCCTTTGCCTGGACTATGTATTTGATAGTGATTTTGATCCATCTGATATCTTCAAAGATAAAAAGACATATAATCGTGATTTAGAAAGATTTATTGTCAAACGCGATAAATTAGATGAAACATTTGAAGAAGAGTTAATTACTTCACTATCTAAAGTAATTTCAAGAATTAATTTTAGAGATGTTGTATTCTTCTTATCGAAAATTCATTTTGAAAAAGATATCCCTGTTGCAAAATGCTATGATTGGCTAGATCAAATTGCAGAAAGAAGCGGTGATCAGGCAATTATTCAGAAAGCAAAACATTTACGTGAGTATATTATTGAACATCGTAATTTAGGTGAGCGCTTCAGTATGGATAACTGGAAAGAAGAAGTTACTGTTTGATTTTAGAACAAGTAAAGTAAGTTCTTTACATAAACAACCGATTTTATTTTAATAAAATCGGTTGTTTTACTATTTGTAATGTAGGAAAGGAAAATGGTTCATATGGAGATTTTAATCGGTATATTGTTTAGTATTTTATGGGCATCAGGTGCTATCGCCACAAAAATTGGTCTTTTATCTTCATCCCCTTTAATGTTTGCAACAACAAGGTTAATTAGTGCCGGTCTTATCATGTTTATCTTTACATATTTTATCAAATCTAACAGATGGCCTAAAGGAGTAGAGTGGAAACAGTTAGTTGTACTAGGTATATTGAATACCACTTTGTATGTAGGTTGCTGTTTCTTGTCACTAAAGTTGGTATCATCTAGTTTATTTAACTTATTTATCACAGTAAACCCATTTGTTGTTGCTTTGTTATCTTCTATGTTCTTAAGTAGAAAAGTAACAAAACAAGAATGGGCTGGTATGTGTATTGCCGCATTTGGCTTATTTATTGCCGTATATCCGTATTTAAAGGATACGCAAGCCACTGTATCAGGCATCATTATTCTTGCAATTGGCATGTTGTCTATGGGAATTGGGAGTGTATGTTTCACAAAATACGATATGAAGATTGATCGTCTAGTCATTAATACTTGGCAAATCATCTTTGGTAGTTTATTTGCAGTTCCTTTAAGTTTCTTATTAGATACAAATCCATATATTAATTTAGACATGAATTTTGCTATTGGTCTATTTTGGCAGGTTGTTATGACTTCGATAGTATCCATGTTACTATGGTTTTATTTATTAAAAAAAGATCCAATAAAAGCAAACAACTATCTATTCTTAACACCGATTTTTGGTTATTTACTAGCATGGTTAATACTTAAAGAAAGTATTACAATATACCATCTGTTTGGTGCAATTTTAGTAATTGGTGGTTTGTTAATCTCAGGAACCATGAATATTAAAGACTTACTACGGTCAAAAACAAGAAGTGAAAAACATAATTCTATTTAAAGTTGAAATATTTGACCGCTCAATTCAACTAAATATGTAGTGAATGCTCTTGGTAATTTCGACTGAAGTTATCTTGGGCATTTTTTTGAGTTTTCTTCCATTCTTTTTCAGAATGTATGTAAAAAAGCTACATACGTTATAAAAAAGGAGGGAACGGAATGAAAAGACTTTGGTTTGTCATTTTGTTTTTTATCACCATGCTTACAGGTTGTTCTGTAAAAGATGTAAATTGGTACCCGATATCACAAGAGGTCATGGCCACTACACCAAAAGAACTCCCATTTCCAATATCCTATCCTACTAAATTACCTTTCGAAGTAGATTCAATAACAGTTACAAATGAGAATGCAGAACATGTTACCGTTGTTTATTCAAGTAAAGACAATCAAAACTTAATTGTTGAAATAACAAGAGGAAAGGATGTTTTCCCACAAAAATCTTTACAAAAGATCAATGCATTTGATAAAACTCGTCAAGCATTTAATCATCAAAAAAATGAATCACATTATATATACTGGAATGAAAATGACGTACATTATCAAATTTATTCATCTAACGAAAATAAGAAACAATTAACAAATGATGAACTTTGTACAGTTCAAAAGTCTTTTTCGGTGAAATAGGAGTTACGTTTTTTTCATCGAGTTTTTTTAGATAACGTCAAGTATTGATAGTATCTTTTTAAAGATATTTTTGTTTTAAAACCTATTTTATTTACCAATTCATCTTCATTTATTCCTTGCTTAATTAGACGAAGAATAAACGTATTCCTCATCTGTTGTGCAGAAATACGTCTACCTAATTCTGCTCGTTTCACTTCCAGTCGAATCATCTTTTGTATAGCAACCTCAGACAAAGCCTTTGGTGCATCATTTTCGTAAACCCATCGATATGTACCTCGATTAAAATCAAATGCCACAAATAGGGGATTATCTGTGTGCTGTCGAGGTCTTACAGGTTCAGGGATAGTCGAATAATATTTGTAAAGCTGTTGTGTATCTTCAGCTGTTAAGAAGATGGATCTAGTAACTCCGTTTTCTCCTGGAACAATTAAAGTGTTCCTAGCAAACTGTATATGGTTCATATTAAGCGATACAAGCTCTTGTAAAGACAAACCATAGTTTACTATTAAATTAATTATACAAGCGTTTCTATCCATGATTAGAGGACGGTATTTAGCTTGTCTCTCTGTTAATCCCTTAGTTGATAGAACGGTTTGTTTTAAAAGTACTTCTTCCGATTCGGTAATAAAATCATTGTCATTTAGTGATTGATCCGGAATTAAAGAGAGATGAATATCATCTAATGGACTAACTATACCTAAAAACATGTGTAATTTCTTTAAAACCACCCATATCCTGTGCCTTGTTTTAAGCGAATATTCTCGTTTATTTTCTAACACTGAGAAATACGCTTGATAATCATCTACGGATATTTCATTCCATGATTTGATATGTAAAAGTAACTCATTTTCATTCAACCATCTATAAAAATCTTTAATATCGTATGCATAGCGTTGGATTGTAGAATGTTTTCGGCCTTTTTTACTTAAATATGTAGAGAAATCTTCTAAAGTTTTCTCTAAGCTAATTGTCTTGTTCAATATAATCACCTAATTTCTTTGGATATATTATAACAGAAAACAAGTGAAAGACCTGCTACCGCCCTTTGCTACGCACGGTTGCTGGCATATCCAAAAAGCAAACGGACAAACAACCCTTTGCTTTTTGGATATGTTGTTTATTAGTTATAAAGCCAGATAAATAGAGTTATCATAATACTCCAAAAAGGCACTACAAAAACTAATCCCCAAACAATCCCTTTAAAAAATCCAATCTCGTTATAGGTATTCATTTCTATGTAAGTTGTTTCTTTTAGTGTAGCCATGTGTAATCCTCCAATATAAATTGTTTATTAAAATGAAAAAAGGACAAACCTAGTCCTGGTAGGGATACGTAGGTTTGTCCTTTTGTATGAGGGTAATGATCTGTTTAATTACCATTATTATAACGCAATTTACAAATATTTTCAATTAGGTCGGACATCTTATTAACAATCATACTAGCTATATTAAAAATCTATTATAAATATATACCTTATATAAAAAAAGAAATAAAGATAAAACTATTATAGGTTATCAAAAACAGGGGAAATATCTACTCCCACAAGGGAAAATTTCATGTTAGAACCTAAAAAATCATAAATAGCAGAAAATGTATTCGTAAATTCAATGATTATTAGACGTTTAATTCTACAAAAAAACAGAAAGGAATTACTATATTTCTACATGAAATCAGAAAGAATTTGATACCAATCGCATTATATATATTCAACCCCGTAAATAAGAACTTTTTTACTTATTTTAGTAATCAGGTTAATTCTAACCGTCTAATTATCCACATTTTATTCAGATTAGGCTGCTATTTTTGAACATAACTCACTATTTACACATAACTCACATTTTTGTTGATGATTTTTATTAGATAAATACAACAACATTAGTAATAACAATGATTTTAGAAGGATTATATCCACATTGGATCATATTTGTCCTCATATCCACTATTTTTATAATTTTCCTTTTGATTTTTTGTAGGTATTATGGGATAGGTTTTAATACAGTAGAGGAATACACTCTAGTATTATGTGGAGAGTTATGCATTGATAGAATCAAAATTGTATAGAAGTGCATAAAAAAAGACTCCATTTTACATGAAGTTCTTTCGATTTAGTATTTATAAATAGAGTAGTAGGAAGGTGTTACTACTCAAATAAACACGAATAGCCCTCTACTTTTGTTTTTTTCAAAAATAGAGAGCTAGTTGCTATTATTTTATTTTCATTGCGGTTAGCACCTGATCAGGAGTGGTTATTGTTACACCAGCACGTACTAAACGTTCAAAGGTACGCATAAACTCTAGTAAATTAAACTGTTTTGGTAGCTCAATCACACGCAGCTGCTCTTGCGGTAGCTTATCAATTTCTTCAATAAACCATTCACGTACATCACTTGGAATTGTGCGTTCTTTATGGCCGCGTACTTTTAATTTTTCGCGCATTTCAATTTCTAAAGCAATATATGCATGGAGATTCACACCTTGATCATATGCATATTTTCTAAATAACGTTTCTTCCTGATATTTTAAATAATTACGGTGATAAGATTCTTCCGTCACAGGTACCGCAAATTTCTGCTTCAGTAGTGTATGCACATTCTTAAACATCTTCTTAATGTTGTGAAGAGAGTACATAGAATAATGTAAACCGAAATTAAAGACAGCTTGCTCACGGTCACTATTTCTCTCTTTTGGTATATGTTGCGCAATAAGAGGGTAGATACCTTCTTTCGCTGCAGCATCAAGGATTTGATATTGAGATGTTTGATGCAATAGTTTTTTCAATGTATATACAATTTTCGTTGGATATCCTTCTTTTCGATCAATCATGTCACGGAGTCCGCGAATTACACTGCGGATTTGACGATGACAAGTATGCTTTAATACATGAATGAACTTATTCATGTCTGCAGACAGTTCACCGATATTCATCTCCTGTAGAACTGCTTCTATAAACTTCGCCTTGCGAGCATAGGTAGTTTTTGGTGTAAATGGATCCCTGTGTTGCTCTTCTCCAGATTCTTTTGTACATAAAAAGTCCGAATGAATAGATAAATATAAGGTTGTATATCGTTTTGTATGCTTTACCCCTTTTTGCATTTTGCAAATTTTGAATAGGGGATTCCCCGTACATGGTAATGCCGTTGTTAATTCATCGATAACGGCACGGATTTGATGCGGATATTTTTTATGTAAGAAACGATACATCCCACCGAAGTGAGTTTTGTTGCCTCTTTCGTCCTGCTTGTCCAATGAACGCTTTAATGTTGTTTCCGTATGTTGTTGCATGGCAATGTCTAAGAATAGTTTCTTAGACGCTACAGATAGCTTAAAGAAAGCCTTTGTAAATACAACAGGACTAATATATACGTATGGATTTGCTTTTTCTGTTTCCTCATTCATAAAATGAGTCAGCTTGATTGTATATCGGCCATCTACTCCGTTTTCAATGGAGATAATGTTATGTAAGTTTAATTTCTTTAATGCAATATAGAATTGAGAGTGTTGGATATAAGCAAATTCTTCTTTATATTGCTTGTAATCTTCCCACATCATATGTATTGTTACATTTGGAATGACGCCGTTTGTATAGCATTTTTTATGTAGGTATAAGAACACTTCAAGATCTGCATTGGTAATACCGTATAATTTATGTTTTCTTCCTGTTTTTTCTGCAAGTGTAGACATTACGCGACGTGAAAAAGATGGCTTGGCTTTTTCGACAAAACCTTCTACATCCGCAATACGCTCTTCGTATGTCATGTGCTGCAGAATATCTTCTAAATATGTATCTTTGTAGCTGTAGTACTTCTCCTCAAATGTTTCCACAAACTTTTGCCAAGATTTTAGTGTTACTAAAACTGCGTTTGTTATTTTTCCATTTAGGCTACGTTGATTACGTATCACAAATGATTTCCCCATCTTTTTCACCTCCGTTCTACAAATTCAGAAATATATGTCAAAATACTATAAAATATACCAATTTTGATTATAGCAAAATGAAAAATGCTGAAACGTGCTCCTTTAAGAAGAAAAATAGCAACTTGCAACAGCTTATGAAGCTAGTCGTATCAAGGGTTAAGAGAATTTCTTAATTTTTTTTTGTGTTAAGGATACCGCAAACGTGTTGCAAGTTGATTATATGTATATGAATAAGCAGAAAAAGTATCTAACCCCTTGATATATAAGGGATTAGGGTGAAAATGATAGAGGAGTTAGGGAAAGGATACCGCAAACGTGTTGCAAGTTGATTAGCAGGATCATTAATAATGAATTGCAATGATTACCCTTGATATAGAAGGTTTTTGGGCACTTGTAGATTGAAAGTAGGGAAAGGATACCGCAAACAGTGTTGCATCTTGTGTAAAGAATAAGGGCATGAATACCGCAAACGTGTTGCAAGTTGGATGATATGTATATAAGTAAGTGGAAAAGTACCTAACCCCTTGGTATATAAGGGATTAGAGTGAAAATGGTAGGGGATTTAGGGAAAGGATACCGCAAACATGTTGCATTTTATGTATGTAACTTACTCAAAATATACGAAAAATAGCTTAAAAATTTTAAAATTACTAGGTTGAAAAATAAATTATACCGTTGCAAGTTGAAAGAAATAGGGAAAGGATACTGCAAACGTGTTGCAAGTTGATGAGTTAAGGAAAGCAAAGCGCAAAAGAAATGCAAGTAATGAAGAATAGGTAAAAGAAAGAGCAACCATGTTGCAAATTGAGGACTAAGGGAAAGCAAAGCGCAAAAGGAATGCAAGTAGAGAAGAAATAGGAAGAGAAAGAGCAACCATGTTGCAAATTGAGGACTAAAGGAAAGCAAAGCGCAAAAAAATGTAAGTAAAGAAGAATAGGTAAAAGAAAGAGCAACCATGTTGCAAATTGAGGACTAAGGGAAAGCAAAGCGCAAAAGGAATGCAAGTAGAGAAGAAATAGGAAGAGAAAGAGCAAATATGTTGCAAGATGACGAGTTAGGGGAAGAAAGACGCAAAATCTTGTAAATATCTGTTACAATAAATTAAATATAATAGTAGTAAGGAATTTTATGATGAAAACTACTTTGTTATGATCCATGGTTTAGGGAGGAATATAAAGTGGATAATTTATTACAAATGTTTCGAGATGCATTGTTAATCTCTGAGCCAATTTATAAAACAAATGAGCTAGTATGGAATAAGTGGAATGCATATTTTAAAGATGTTGAAAACAATAATAATAAAGTATTAACCTCATCTCATGCATCTCCATCATTTACTGCATTAGTGTCTTGGTTAGAAAAAAAGCAAGAATCCGGTATTACATTAGTACAAATTTATGCGAAAATTGATTCCTATAAGGAAGAAATATATAAAGAAATTGAAGGATTTATAGAAAAAGAATTTCAAGATATAGCACTTTCAAGTTCCATAGTAGTAGAAAATAATCAAAATATAGATAAGACAAATATAGTAAATCATGAGGATTATTATGAGGTAAATAACTCTGCTGTTTATTATAAGCTAAGAGATGGGATTGCAAAAAATCAATTTGAAGAAGATGAGTTAAGTAAGGTTTTACAATATCCTATTGAAACTAAATCTTCTAATGGTGTAGCTCAGCTTTCTTCACACAAAGATGAAGATTTAAGACTTACAAATATAGAAGAAGCTGCTCGGTGGAATACCCTTGTCGATGATGTAATGAGTAATATGGATGATTTAACGGCAGATTGTTTAGATGCAATTACAATACAATGGATAAACGAAGCAAAATCTCCAGACGAATTCATTGATTTTTCTTATGAGCAAGTTTTAGAAATGTGTAACATTCCAAAAACAGTAGTCAAAAATAAAGAATACTATAGAGCGGAAGATAAAATTAAAATAGCAAAGAGAATTGCGGCTTTAGCAAGCATTTTTATCTATTTAAATGATGATAATGAGGTAGTAGTATTAAATGACCGTGATGATGATGGAGAACGTTTAGAATTAAAACGTGAAGTAATCAAAAGGTTATTTGTATTAGATTCAGTTGTATTGTGGAGACATAGTGTTACTAATGAATACATGGGCATTGAGTCTTGTCGTATTAAGCCAGGCAGCTTTTTAACCAATTACTTATACGGATCAAATAATACAACAGCGTTATTATCTAAAAAAGCACTTGAATATAATAGTTATAGACACAAATATCATAAAAGGTTAATTCGATACTTAACATGGCAATGGAGAATTAGACAAATGTATTCATCATTGAAAAAGCCATATTCTATAGGTGGGGACAAAGGGCTGCTAGCAGTAATGGATATCCCAAAAGATTGGAAGCCGAATCGCATTAGAGAACAGTTGGAAAATGTTCTAATGGATTTAGAAAATGAAAAAGTAATCTCTCATTGGGAGTATAGTGATCCACTTGATGAACAACAAATTGGGAAACGTAATTGGTTTAAAAACTATTACGCTAATTTAGGAATAACGATTTTACCGCCTGAGGAAATGCTGCAATCAATGGATAGGGTAATCGGAAAGAAATGTATAGAAGAACTTCAAGAACAATTACCTGAAGTAACAGTTGTTAAAGAAGTAAAGAAGACTGTAGAATCAGTCGAACAAATAGAGAAGAAAATCCGTGAACAAATACTGAAAGTACACAATGAAAAAAAAGTAAGCATTCGTGAAATAGCAGATGAAATTAGTATTTCTCCGTCTACATTATCTAGATTTTGCAATTATAAAACAAAACGTTTATCTAAAAAAGCATTAGAAAAGCTAACGAAATGGTGCGAAAGACAAGAAATATTAGAAAAGATGTAACATAGACTAAACATTTCTTTTAATAATAGTCCAATTAAAAATACACATACATTATGTATGTGTATTTTACTTATTATCAATTGCAAGAGGCAAAATTTCTTTTATTAAAAGTAATTTTGGAGGGCGAAGGTCCTACTGAAAAATCAAAATAGTTATACTGTTTAATCCACTACAATTAAACTTCTTGTCTTATCGATATGGTTCAGTAACATACGATACTCTTCTTCATACATAGTTAAACGTTGTAGAAGGGATTGATTCTCAGCTTCTAAATCTTCAATTTGATTTTGTAAAATTGTCAATTCATTTATATCTTTATAATTTTGTAGAAAGAGAATAATGTCATCTAATGTAATAGACAAAGAGTTTGTTTCTTTTTCTGGTTGGGAGAGAGGAATGCTGTTTCCCACTTTTCGGTGTTGTTTGGCTTGTTGGATTTCGTCTTGGTATTGTTTTCTCACATATGAATTCCAACGAAATCCACAAGCTGCGGGTGTTCTAGCTAGTAGTTTTGCTACTTCTTTGAATGCAGCTAACTGTGTTCCACCGTTACGAATATACTGAAGTACTGTTGATGCGAGAAGTAAATCGTTATCATTAGTCCAAGAATCTTGTCTTGAAATTACCACGTTTTAACCCCCCATATATGTTTTATATTACATATATGCAGTTACTTAAAATGATAGAAGCTCAATCTCTCTTACAATAATTAAGGGTAAGTTTATAGAAGTATCTATGATTTTCAATGCAAAATTACATATAGGGTTGACTATTCACCAAATCTGTAACTATAATGGTTACAGGTTTGCAACTGAATTAATAGGATTGACATGAGTTAGTTCTATGAATGATGTATAAACAAATATTTAAGAATGAATGGAGTTGAAAATACAGACCTAAATATAAAATATATTTCTAGAAAGAAATTAGGTAATATACATTTTTTTATAATTATATATTAATAAAAAGAGGTGCGCGTTTTGAAAATTTTTAAGGGAATTCTAGTTTCTTCAATTGCATTAACAGCATTTAATGGAGTAGGTGGTATACTTCCAAGTGAAAAATCAGAAGTTGCCTACGCAGCTACTTACAATTATTCAAATAAGCAATTAAATTCTACTGTACATAAGCAAGCTACTAAACAATTAATTTTAAAATTTAAAAATGAAGCGAATTTACCATATCAGGATGGAATAGAAAAATTCATTAAAGAAGAAAAACAAGATCCTGAATTCATTGGAATTTTAGCTGAATATCCAAATGTAACTATAAATCGACTTTTTAATTCTTTAAATCCTAAAGAAATTAAAAATCTAGGTAAAGAAATAAAAGATTCTGATCATATTTCTTCTAATTTGCTAAACTACTATATTGTAGAAACTCAAGATGGTATTGATGTACAAGTGTTACTTACAAAAATTGAGAAATCATCTCTTGTTGAAACGGCGTATTTACAGGAAGAAGAGGCTTCACCAGCAGAGCGTTTACCAAATTTATCTGTTAACCCATATGATGAGCCTAGACTTACAAGACAAGGTTATCTTGAACCAGCACCATTAGGAATTAATGCACCTTATGCCTGGAGCATAAAAGGTGGGGATGGAAAAGGGACTACATTCGTAGATATGGAGTATGGATGGTTATTTAGTCATGAGGATTTAGTGAATCAAAAGATTGAATTGATATCTGGACAGAATAAAAGCGAGCACCATGATCATGGTACTTCAGTCTTAGGAATTGTTTCGGCAGAGGATAATAACATAGGCGGAATTGGAATCGCGCCCAAAGCTAAGGTAAAGGTTGTATCTCAAATTAGGGATAACGGAAATTATAATACAGCTGATGCTATTTTAAGTGCGGTTAACAATATGCAAGCTGGAGATATTCTTTTACTAGAGGCACAAGCAACTTACGATGGATATGGAGATAAGAACTATCTTCCTGTAGAAGTAAAACCGGATATATTTGATGCAATTCGTCTGGGAGCAAATAAAGGAATTATTATTATTGAAGCAGGTGCAAACGGCGGAAACGATTTAGATCAATTCAGAGACCGTAATGGTAAACAAGTTTTAAATCGTAATAGTCCTGATTTTAAAGATTCAGGGGCAATTATGGTTGGAGCAGCTTCTGCAAGGGTTCCTCATAAACGTTCATATTTCTCTAATTACGGTAGTAGAGTGGATGTGTATGGATGGGGGAATGCAGTTGATACTACAGATGCTAAACCAAGTGAATTTACAACAAATCTATATACTTCTAGCTTTAGTGGAACATCTAGCGCATCACCTATTATTGCTGGTGCTGCTGCATCAATTCAAGGAATTGCAAAAAATAATAAGGGAAAAGTATATACACCAAGCCAGCTTAGGAATATTTTAAGCGACCCTAGTACTGGAACGAAATCTAACGATCCAATCTCTGATAAAATTGGTGTTTTACCTGACTTAAAAGCCATTTTATCTAAACTGGGTTTTTTACCAAACTTAAGTAATGATTCTTCCATTGTATTTCCTGAGGAACAAGAGATAAATAAAGGGAATAAGGGAAATGAAGGATCAACTATTACATTCCCAAAAGAAGATTCCGCTAATAGTGAAGGGGACTCTAGCTTTATTTTCCCAGAATAATTGGTTAATTAGGAAGAGTTAAATAGATTTTTAAATGAATATATTGTTGTGTTCTTAGTGTAGTGAAGTATTTTACATCGAAAATCAAACAAGTATAACCCCTTCCTAAATTTAGGAAGGGGTTATACTTGTTTGAGCTTTTAAATTTAATCACTTTATTGTCGATTTATATTTAGTAGAAAAGATTCATAAACTAATTGCTTTTTAGTAAAACTTGGAGTAAAAGCTTCCCAGTTTCACGGCAAAAGTAATCTTTCGTCTTCCTGAGTCTTACTTCAAAGTAAGATGTTCAGTATGGCTATTCCGTTAATACTGTTGATATTTTAAACAGGAAACGAATGGATCAATTTTCCCAATCTATTTTCTTCCCCAACCTTATTATCAAGCTATCAAAAGTTTATGGCTCTACACCTACCGTGGCTATCGCTTTTCATACGCTTAAAAAGTAAAAAGCTAAGGAATAAAAATATATTTAATTATATAAAGGGAGGAAATGTCTTTGGGATAGTGTTTTATATTGAAAATTCCGTCTTTTATTTATAAAGTTATAAATTGTAAAATTATGGTAGAATTAGTTTTATATGGTTATATATTACATTTTTTACAGGGGGAAATTATGATTGAACATGTTGATGTACTTATCGTTGGTGCAGGACCAGCTGGATTATTTCTAGCAAAAGAATTACTAGGGATTTCTAATCAGACAGTAGCTTTAGTTGATAGTGGAAGATCTATTAAAAAGAGATATTGCCCTTTGGTTAATAAAGGGAATTGTACACAATGTAATATTTGTCATGTTGTTGAGGGGGTTGGTGGTGCTGGAATGTATTCAGATGGAAAATTATCATCTTTTCCAGCAGGTAGTGGTTTAGTTAAGCTTCTTGGAAGCGAAGAAAAAGTAATTGAATTAAATAATTATGTTTTAGACCCATTTATTTCTAAAATGAATAATGATGGAATTAAGCAAACAAAAGCAGATGAATCGCAAGATTCATGTATGATACAACAGGCTACAGATAATAAATTAGACTGGAAATGTTATGATGTCTATCATATTGGTACAGAAGGTATTATTGAATATTGTATTGAGCTAGAAGAGGATTTAGTCAATGGTGGACTAAATCTACTAACCCAAACAAAATTAAAAAGCGTAGAAAAGAAAGAAGATATTTTTATCTCTACTTTAATAAATAGAAGGGGAGAAGAGTATCAAATTTCTTCAAGTAATTTAGTCATGGCAACTGGAAAAGCTTCTGGTCATGTTTTAAGAAATATAATGGATAAATTAAATGTAAATTATTCTTTTAATGAAATTGAATTAGGTGTTCGAGTGGAAACTGAAAGAGAAGGTATAGTTGCATTGTCGGAAACTCATTTAGACGCTAAAATAAAAACGAAGATGGATGATGGAGCTGAAGTAAGAACGTTTTGTATGTGTAATGGAGGATATCTAGTTAATTGTTACTATGATTCTTATGTTCCTAACGAAAAAATTTGTACAATCAGTGGATTTTCTTTTAGAGATAAAAAATCTGATAATGCGAATTTTGGTGTGTTAGTAAGACAAAGTTTCCCAGATTATGTTGATCCAATGGGAATGCAATTGGGAATTATACAAGCAATTAATAGGGCCTCGGGTTATGGGGGAACGATTGTACAGAGATACGAAGACTTTATTTCAAATCGTCCTACAAGTAAGGAGGGGCTAGAAAATAATTCAATCCAATCAACGCTTCCAGAAGCTACACCGGTTAACTTAAGATGGGTACTTCCTGATTATGTAACAAATCATATAGAAAGCTTTTTAGGGAAATTATCTGGTTTATCAAATAAGTTAATTACAAAAGATACTTTACTACATGCCCCAGTATGGGAATTATGTTGGGATAAAGTGCATGTAGATGAACATTTACGTACGAATATTTCAGGATTTTATGTAGCTGGAGATGCCATTGGATGGGCAAGAGGGATTATTCAAGCCGCGACTACTGGAGTAGTAATAGCTAGAGATATTCATACCAGAAATAAAGAATTAGTAAAAAGTTAGGAGTGGTTATTTGAATCCAAGAGTTGGAGTAGGAGCATTTATTATTGATGAAAACGAGAAATTACTATTAATATTACGTAATACAAATCCTGAGAGAATGCACTGGAGTATTCCAGGAGGAAAAGTAGAGTGGATGGAAACTGTAGAAGATACAGTTGTTAGAGAAATCAAAGAAGAAACAAACTTAGATATAAAATTAGAATCTTTATTATGCGTAACAGATCATATTATAAAAGAACAAGAAGTGCATTGGGTTTGTCCAACATATATTGCAACGGTAAATGATGGCGTAGTTAAAAGAATGGAACCAGATAAGATACTTGAAATCGGATGGTTTTCTTTAAATGATCTGCCAAAACCATTAACACTTACAACAATTAAGGCTTTAGAAGCGTATAGAAAAGAAAATGTAAGGAAGTGCTAATAGTGAAAGCTATCATAATGGATTTAGATGGCACATTAGTTAACAGTGAATGGTTAGCAAAAGAGGCGTATAATTTTGGTTTTAAAGAGGTATTAGGGAGACCACTAACTGTAGAGGAGAAAGAAGAACTAGTTGGAAAGCCGATAGCTCTATTTTTAAGCCGATTCCCTGATAAATCGGATTTAATTAAATCTCATATTCTTCACTATTATCAAGAAAATATTTATAAAGTGAAGCTATATGATGGGATAGAAAATATGCTTGAGAGTTTGTTAATGAAGGATTATAAATTAGGAATAGTTACATCACAGTTGAAACATTTTGCGAATAGTGAATTGGAAAATAATAAAATTCACTCATACTTTCAGAGTGTTTTAACGGTAGAAGATTGTGTAGAAAGTAAACCGCATCCTTTACCACTTATTCAAGCAGCTAAGGAATTAAATATAGACCCTAAACAATGCATGTATATTGGCGATCAAATTACTGATATACAAGCTGCTCATGCTTCTCAAATGAAGAGTGGAGCAGCATTATGGGGAGAAGGTATGTTTGAAAAACTAGTTATACAGGAGCCAAATTTCGTATTTAATACACCAAGTGAACTATTAGAACTATTAAATCAAAAATTAGAAAATAAATGGTAGTTTATTTTGAGATAGAATTGTAATCAAATAAGATTGAAGAAAAATTTTAGTTTCCATTTTGTCTTTTCAAAATTTATAAAGTGTGAAACTAAATAGAGGATAAGATACAGTGAATTGTCTTATCCTTTTTTATTTATAAGCAATGGTATGTGCATATAGATTTTCATTGAGTAAGATAGCTTGAAATTTACTAATTAAATTGTTACTGAGGGGGAGAAGGTATGAATAAAATATCTAAAGTTTATAGTGCGATAGAAGATATAAAACATAACTTTCTTGAGGTGAAACCAGATTTAACATTTAAAGAGGTAATAGAAGAGGCAAATCGATGTCTATATTGTTACGATGCTCCATGTATAAAAGCTTGTCCTACAAGCATAGATATTCCTTCTTTCATTAAAAAGATTACTACAGATAACTTAAAAGGGTCTGCTCGCGTAATTTTTGAGGCTAATCCAGTTGGAGCAACTTGTGCAAGAGTGTGTCCAACTGAAGAACTATGTGAAGGGGCATGTGTATTAAATGAAGCATCTCAACCAATAAAGATAGGAGATTTACAGCGCCATGTTACAAATTGGACAATGAAAAATGAAGTCCAGTTGTTTAAGGAAGGAGAAAAAAAAGGGAAAACCATTGCTATTGTTGGGAGTGGCCCAGCAGGCTTATCAGCTGCGCGAGAATTAGCAAGGTTAGGCTATACTGTTACAATTTTTGAAGCAAAAGAAAAAGCTGGGGGATTGGATACTTATGGAATAGTATCTTTTCGATTGCCGCAAGAAGTATCACTGTGGGAAGTTGATCAAGTTAAGAAATTAGGTGTTAAAATTCTTACTAACACAAAAGTGGGTAAGGATATTATAGTATCAGAACTAATGAATAGTTTTGACGTAATTGTTTTAGCGATTGGTATGTCTTCTGTACCAAATCTTAATATAGAAGGGGAAAATTTGAAGGGAGTATATGATGCAATCCAATTTGTTGAAGATACAAAAAGTAAAGAGCCCACTAGTCGGTTCTTAGGTTCGCGTATTGCAGTTATTGGTGCAGGAAATACAGCAATTGATGCAGCAACTTGTTCAGTTCGGTTGGGAGCTGAAAATGTAAAAATGATTTATCGTCGTACCCAGGAAGAAATGCCTGCATATCAATTTGAATATGAGTTTGCTAAACAAGATGGAGTAGAATTTAAGTGGTTAACACAACCAAAACGAATTATTGGTGATGAAAATGGACATGTAAAGCAATTGGAATGTATACGTATGGAATTGGGAGCAGAAGACTCTTCTGGGCGTCGTAGGTCAATTCCTATTGAGGGTTCGGAATTTATTATTGAAGTGGATGCAGTAATTAAGGCGATTGGGCAGACGCGTTATATTAAATTAATTGAAGAATTTGGTCTCCTTCATAATAAAGGTATTGTTAAAATCAATCCAAAAACAAACCAAACATCTAATCCAAAAATTTTTGCTGCAGGGGATGTTGTTTTTGGTGATGGTCAAGGTGAAGCAATGGTGGTTAGTGCGGCAGAGCAAGGTAAACAAACAGCATATGCTATTCATAAATATGTGTTTGGTTACAAATTAGATGGAATGATGAAGGAGGTTTTATAATGGCGGATTTGTCTATTAACCTAGCAGGGATAAAATCTCCTAATCCGTTCTGGCTAGCATCGGCACCACCAACAAATTCAGGATACCAAGTACAAAGGGCTTTTGCGGCAGGATGGGGAGGAGCTGTTTGGAAAACGTTAGGTGCACCAGTTGTAAATGTCTCTTCTCGTTTTTCTGCTACAAATTTTCAAGGGAAAAAAGTTGCTGGATTTAATAATATTGAATTAATTTCAGATCGTCCCCTTGAAGAAAACTTGAGAGAAATTTATGACACAAAGAAGAAGTTTCCGAATCATACAATTATAGCTTCACTTATGGTAGAACCGAAGCAACATCAATGGCACGAGATTGTTAAAAGGGTACAAGATGTAGGAGTTGATGGATTTGAACTGAATTTTGGTTGTCCTCATGGAATGGCTGAGCGTGGAATGGGATCTGCATCCGGGCAAGTACCTGATCTTGTAGAAAAGCAGACATATTGGGTAAAAGAAGTAGCAGAAGTACCAGTGATTGTAAAGTTAACACCTAATATTACAGATATTACAGAAACCGCATATGCAGCCGTAAAGGGGGGAGCAGATGCAGTTAGTATGATTAATACAATTAACAGTCTAATGGGAGTTAATATTGATACATGGAATCCCATTCCACATGTAGATGGAAAAGGAGCACATGGTGGATATTGTGGCCCAGCTGTGAAGCCAATTGCATTAAATATGGTTGCAGAGTGTGCACGTCATCCCGAAATCAATGTACCAATTTCAGGTATGGGGGGGATTTCTAATTGGCGTGACACGGTAGAGTTTATATTAATGGGATCAACAAGCGTACAAGTTTGTACAGCTGCTATGCATCATGGTTTTAGTATTATAGAAGATATGTTAGACGGTTTAAATAATTATTTAGATGAAAAGGGAATTTCTTCTGTGATGGATATAGTAGGGAAATCTGTACCAAGATACTCTAATTGGGGGGATCTTAATCTAAGTTATCATGTGGTAGCAAGAATCAATGATGATGTTTGTATAAAATGTAATAAATGTTATATTTCTTGTGAAGATACATCACATCAGTGTATTGAGATACTTACTAACGATAAGGGAAGTAAATTTCTTAAGGTTCGTGAAGAGGATTGTGTAGGGTGTAATTTATGTTCTATTGTTTGTCCTGTTGATGGAGCAATTGATATGATTGAAACTACAAGTAAAGCACCAGTGACTTGGAATGAGCTTCAAGCTTCAATAAAATAGCTAATAAAAATTAAACATCCAAAGAAGAATACACAAGGTTATCATAAATAAATGCTGCCCTGATTCAATTTTTGAATCAGGGCAGCATTTATTTATGATATAGACCAATAGCTTCAGTAATATTAGTGAGTCCATCTTTTTCTAGTAAAGTTAAGATTTCTTGATTAATATGCTTTGCAACAGAGGGACCACGATAAATCATACTAGTATAGATTTGAATAAGTGAAGCGCCAGACTTAATTTTTTCATATGCATCTTCTCCAGTAAATACTCCACCGGATCCTATAATGGGTAAATTTCCTTGAGTCTGTCGATAGATTTTAGAAATAATTTCTGTAGAACGATGATTTAATGGTTTACCGCTTAAACCACCATTTTGTTTTTGAAATTTTGAATTTAGATTAGTGCGACTTATAGTTGTGTTCGCTGCGATAACTGCATCAATTTTTACCTCTTGAATTATTGAAATAACTCCTTCTAGTTGTTCTGGAGTTAAATCAGGAGCAATTTTTAAAATAATAGGACGATATTGATTATGTTTTTTACACAGCTCATTACGTTTATCTAATATAGAAGTTAATAATGGTTTTAAAGTATCGACATATTGTAAGTCTCTTAATCCTTCAGTGTTTGGAGAACTAATATTAATGACAAAATAGTCACCATAGGAATATAGTGTTTCCAATCCCTTTTGATAGTCTAAAGTGGCATCTGAGTTTGGAGTATCTTTATTTTTCCCTAAATTTATCCCTAGAGGAATATTGGGACGTGGTAAAGTCATAAAGTTTTGCTTTGCTCTATTCAAGCCCTCACTATTAAAACCCATACGGTTAATAAGTGCCGTATCCTCAGGTAAACGATATAAGCGTGGTTTAGGATTTCCAGATTGAGGTTTAGGTGTGATAGAACCTACTTCAACTGATCCAAAACCAAGTGATGCAAGACCTGGGTATACATCAGCAAATTTGTCAAACCCTGCCGCCAAACCAATAGGATTAGGAAATTTAATATCTAGTAATTTACATTCCAATCTAGAATCATTTAATCTCATATTTTTATTGTACATATTTCTAGCAAATGAAAATGATTGCATCATTTTTAAAGCATGAATAGTTCTCGTATGAGCTTTTTCTGGGTCCATCTTAAATAATAAATTGCGGATATTTGCATACATCGTTAGAATCTTCCCTTCAAATAAAATAAAAAGAACGATAAAAACTCTTTATCTAAAATGAACAATGTAAAGTGTATTCTAGATGATTGATAATTAAAATTTTTGGATAAGTACAACGCCTATAATAACTAAAATAGCACCAAGAATACGGGGTAAGGACAATAGATGTATAGGCACATTAATTAGACCAAAATGATCTATTAATACAGATGCAACAATCTGCCCGGCAAGCACTAACGCAACGGTGGTTCCTGCTCCAATTCTTGGAATAAGAATAATGGTAGCCAGTACATAAAAAGCTCCCAAAACGCCACCAGTCCATACCCACCATGGTGCAGAAGCAATCCCTTTATTAAAACTAAAACCAGCTTTAAATAATGAAATGGTAAATAAAGTAATCGCCCCAACTATAAAGGAAATAGTCGCAGCTACAAGGGGGGATCCTACAAAAGTACGTAATTGAGCATTAATACTAAATTGAATAGGTAAAGCAAGTCCAGCCAGGAAGGCAAATATTAAGAATAAAATCCACATAATAAAATATCTCCTTACTTATATGAAATTGTTAAATATAGAATAAGTATGTAATATTATTTTTTAAAATTAATAGTATTTTATGAATAATCCGAGGGTGCCTCACCCATTATATTCCATAGATAGGTGTTATTCAAATGTTTTTTAGGCTGATTTTTCAGATGTAAAATTTATTTTTTAATATTTTTATGCAGAATAATTTAGAAAATAATAAAATTTATTTGTTATGATTATTAGTGTTAGCGATAATAATAGAGAAATATATTTTTAGAAATGAGGGGTTAAAATTATGAACTCAATATGTGTATTTTGCGGATCAAATTATGGGGAAAGTGAAGAGTATAAACATGCAGCAGAAAAGTTAGGTAAATATTTAGGTGAAAAAAATATCACATTAATTTATGGTGGAGGAAAAGTGGGATTAATGGGGAGTGTAGCAAATTCTGCCCTACAAGTTGGCGGGAATGTGGTAGGGATTATCCCAGAATTTTTACGAGATAAAGAAATTGCGCATCAAGGTATTACGGATTTAATAGTTGTAGACTCTATGCATTCACGTAAACAAAAGATGAATGATATGGCTGATGGATTTATTGTATTGCCTGGTGGATATGGAACTTATGAGGAAATGTTTGAAGTTTTATCTTGGGGACAAATTGGTATACATAAAAAGCCGGTAGGCCTACTTAACGTTGATGGGTTTTTTGATCCTTTAATTGATATGTTACAACATACAGTTGAAAAAGGATTTGCAAGACCTGAAAATCTTAGTTTAATTCTTTCTTCAACAAATGTAGAAGATCTTTTAAAGAAAATGAAAAATTATAATCATATTATAGTGAATAAATGGGTTAAATGAAGAGGATTAATATAATTTTTAATAAGGAAAGAGGGGGACTTACAATAGTTCCCTCTTTTTTTGTTTGAAAAATAAAATTTGATATAACAAACGTTTATATCAATTAATAATAAAAAAATTCTAACAAAATTTTATCAAGTTTTTTTCTGATGATATTAGTTTACAAATATAAAAACTAAGTATATTACCAAGTAGATTTTATTACACTGTAATCTGTACTTTTAATTGAGAGAAGCTTTAAATTTATGATAATACTAGTAGTTTTAGAGGAAGAATGAAAAATGAAATGTATGAAATCTGAGGAGTGATGTCAGACAATTACTTTTTTGTAAAAAAATAATAAATTTTCTGATATATTATTGAATCTGCATTTTTTGTTTGATATATTATTAATCATTGGAAGTTTGGGAATTATTAGACTATTGATATCTGTTTAACCTCATGAATTAATGGATTGAAATAGAATGCATTGAATATGCGTAACGAATTTATTGCTTTTACTAGCAAGATATTTAAGAAACTAGGGAGGGAAATCTGTGTTATCTGCATTAAAGGTAGTGCCAATCGAACAAATATTTTTACATGAAGAATATGAGGTAGAGAGGTTAAAATCAATTTGTAAAAAAATTAAAGATGAACAAAAGCTAAAGAATCCACCTATTGCCTTACAAATAAATAATGGCAAGTATTTAATACTTGATGGTGCACATAGAACATCTTCTCTGCAAGCTCTAAATTGTAAGAGAATGGTTGTTCAAGTAGTGGAATCAGAATTGATATCTATTGATTCATGGGCACACTATATTCCAAATGACAGAAACTTTATTGCAGATTTAAAAGAAAATCCTAATTTATATTGGAGCGATGTTCCTATTCAAAAACAAGATTTTTTAGCGATTATTACAATTGATGGGAATAATTATTATATTTATTCTAAGTTTATGAATCAATTAGATTTGACCTTAATGGTAGATTTGTGGAAACAAATTGTAAATGTATATAGAGATAAATATCATTTTCAACGTATTTCCAATAATGAGTTAAAAGAAGATGGTATTGTTATTCGTTATCCTTCTTTAAGTTTAAAACAAATCGCTCAAGTAGTAGAAGAAGGTATCTTACTTCCTGCTGGTGTTACAAAATTCACAATAAATTGTGGACGTTTTTTAAACTTAAATGTACCTTTAAGTTTTATTATCCGTGAAGATTATGTAGAAGAAGATTGGAAAGAGATGTTAAGTCTCTGGAAAGAATCTATTAGATTGTATACAGATCCAATATATTTATGTGAGATTTAAAAAAGAATTATTTTTCTGAAAAACTAAATATTCATAATTTTGGAGGTATTTTAAATGTTGTATAGAGAAAGAACTAATGATAATCGAAAAGTATATTTAAATGGCGAATTAATTAAGGACGTATCAAAACACTCAGCATTTGAAGGAGCGATTCATTGTGTAGAACAGTATTACAGTTTGCAGAATGAGAAACCAGAAGAGCATAGTTTTATAGATGAAGAGGGACAACAATGCTCAATTAGTTTACTAGTTCCGAAAAATATAGAGGATTTAGAAAGAAAAAGAAAGGCTTATAAAGAAATAGCTGATATATCTTATGGAATGCTTGGTAGAACACCTGATTTTATTAATGCGGCAGTAGCTACAATATCTGCCCATGCTGGTTTTTTCGGAAGCGGGGAATATGCAAATTACACTGAAAATGCAAAGCAATATTATAAGCATGTAAAGAAAAATAATTTATTTATAGCACATGGATCAATTAATCCACAGATTGATCGTTCAAAAGCTTTAGGTGCACAAGAGCATGATTTTGCAGGAGTACATGTGGTGCGTTATGATGCATCCGGAATTGTGGTTAAGGGTGCAAAAATGATTGTTACTTTAGCACCAATTGCAGATGAACTACTAATCTTTAATATGCCGGGGCTTAAAGCTGGTGATGAGAATTATGCAGTAGCATTTACTATACCTGTAAATTCTCCAGGATTAAAAGTAATTTGCAGGAAACCATTAGTGAAAGAGGGATATGATAAGTTTGATCATCCATTGACAAATCAATTTGATGAAATAGATGCTTACTTATTATTAGATGAAGTGTTTGTTCCTTGGGATAGAGTTCTTATATTTAGGGATGTAGAAAAATCTAATCAATTTTATGATAAGACTTTTGCAAGGCACCATACAGGACATCAAGGAATTGTAAGGGGACTTGCAAAGGCCGAACTATTGACTGGTATTGCAATTAAACTAGCTGAAATGCTAAAACTTAATCAATTTATAAATGTGCAAGAAAAATTAGGAGAGTTAACATCTTATGTAGAGTTATTAAAAGCAAGTATCGTATTAAGTGAGCAGGACGCATATATGAGTCCTGAAGGAGTAATTACACCAAGTATTAATGCAATTCAAGCTATTAGATATAATTTCCCAAAAATGTATGAAAAAATGGTGAAATGCATTCAATCTCTAGCTGCTGGTTCTATGCTTGCGACACCTCATCATGAAGATTTCTTTAATGAAAATGGAGATTACTTAATGATGGCTCTTTCAACTGGTGAATTTGATGCAAAAGAAAGAACGATGCTACTTAATTTAGCATGGGATGCTTCGGGAGACGCTTTTGGTCAGCGTCAATTAGTATATGAGTACTACCATGCTGGTGATCCAATGCGTATAGCAGCTGGGCATTATCTTTCATATGAAAAAGGTCAAATGTATAGCATGGTGGAAAGGATTTTGAAGAGTGAAACGAATAAAGTGTGCATGTCTCGTTAAAAAAGAAAACAGTAAATTGTTATTGGTAAGGGTACGAGATAATCAGCATTGGTATTTACCAGGTGGGAAGATTGAACAAGGCGAGATAGCTAGTGAAGCTTTAAAAAGAGAGATACGTGAGGAATTAAATATAAAACTAATACCGAAGAGTATTCAATATTTATATACAGTTACTGGACCAGCATATAATGAAGAAGCGTTAGTTGATCTGGTTTGTTTTTCTGCAGATTGGGAAGGGGAAATTCAACCTAAGGCAGAGATTAGTGAAGTGGATTGGATTGAATGTAAGGAAGCGAATTTATTAGCTCCAGCAGTGTTGGAATTAATAAAAAGCTGGGATTAATTATTAATATTGGGGTGAACAACTACATTGATTTATAATATAGAACGTTTAGTTAATAAGATGAAACAAAATAATTTAGATGTCATTATTGCTGCTACGAAAGAAAATATTCGTTATTTTACTGGGTTTCAGCCAGTCGTAAAGACATTAAATCCATACTTTGGACAATGTTATGCAATTGTTACAATTGATAGTCCTGAAGTTGTGCATCTTGTACATTCTATTGGAGAAATTGATCAAGTATTAGATGCACGAGTGCAAGTAGGAAAAGTATATACTTATGGAGTTTTTTTTAGGGAATATTCAAATAACGTTCCTCTGACTGAAGAAGAAGAGCAACTAAAACTATTATCTAATGTTGATGCGAGCTATTCTAATGGAATTGAAGCATTGATTGCTCTTTTAAAAGATATAGATGTTGAACATTGCAACATAGGTATAGATGAAGACGGAATGCAACCAAATCATATTAATACGATTAGTAATTATTTTAAGAAAAGTAGTATAAATCCTGTTTCAAATATTTTAAGACATGTTAGATCTATAAAAACAAATCATGAAATTCAGGCACTGACTTATTCGGCAAATTGTATTGAAAATGCAATTGAAGATGTAACAAATAATTTATTTGAAGGCATAAGTGAATATGAAATAGCAGACATTTTTAATTGTTCTATCGCCAAAAAAGGAGCATTGCCTGTTTTACCGATGATTAAGGTAGGAAGACATGCTGTGGGAGGTCAGCGGAGACAAAGTAAAGACATTAAATTAATGCCAGGTGACCTAATTTGGTTCGACTGCGATATTGTATGTGATGGATACTGGGCTGATATTGCTCGAGTCTTATCATATAAGTATATGAAACCGGAATATGATAAATTTAATGCTCTTTATCAAGGCCAATGTATAGCTATGCAAGAGATTCAGCCTGGCATGAAGGGGGCAGATGTTTTTGACTTAACGATGAATGCAGTTTATAAATCTGGTTTCACGGAATATAGAAGACATCATGTGGGACATGGGATAGGATTGGAGCCTTATGAGTTGCCTATACTTGCTCCAAATAATGAGGATGTAATTGAAGAAGGAATGGTCTTATCTGTAGAAACACCATATTATGAGTTTGGTTTAGGAGCCTTACATGTAGAGGATCCAGTTTTGATTTCTTCTAGTGGTAATAAAGTGTTAACTCGCACAAAAGGGCATATCAAAATCGTGGAGTGATAAATGTATGATATATGATAATATTACAGAATGCATTGGAAATACACCCGTAGTAGATTTCAAAAGTGATTTAGTACCTTATGGTAAAAAATTATATTTAAAACTGGATTATTTTAATCCGAATTTCAGCGTAAAAGATAGAACAGCCCTTGGATTAGTAAAAGCTACTATAAAAAGTGGGAAAATTCAAAAAGGTGATATGTTAATAGAATCAACTTCAGGAAATTTGGGTAAATCTCTAGCAATGTTAGGCGCTGTGTATGGATTTCAGGTAATTATTGTTGTGGACCCAAAGATTAGTTCTAACTTATTAAAATGGTATAACGCATATGGTGCTCGAGTTGAGATGGTAAAAAATCCAGATGAAAATGGTGGGTTCCAAAAAGCGAGAATTCAACGTGTGAAAGAACTCATATCACAATATCCTAATGCATATTGGACAAATCAATATGATAATCCCGATAACCCTAATTTTCATGCTGAAACTACTGGTAAAGAAATTGTCGATTTACCTATTGATTCTGTTGTAGGGGCAGTAAGCACAGGTGGACATTTGTGCGGAATTGGAAAATTTATCAAACGATTTAACCCTGAGATAAATGTAATTGCTTGTGATGTTAAAGGTTCTGCTGTATTCCAAAATCAATTTAATCCGTACTTAATTAATGGGGTCGGGCTGAGCTGGAGAGGTCAAAATACGAATTTAGAAGTGATAGATCAAGTTTGTATAGCAAGTGATCAAGAAGCAATTTCAACTTGTCGCATATTAGCTAAAGAGTATGGCATTATGATAGGTGGTTCTGGCGGGTTATCAGTCATTTCAGCATTAGCATGGCTACAAAATAGTAGTGCAAAGGCGGCTGTGACAATTATTCCAGACACAGGAGTAAACTATTTGGATCAAATTTATGATGATATCTGGTTAGAGCAAAGAGGAATAATATTATTAGAAAAAGAACAGCTTCAACAAAGGATAAATGCGAAGCAATTTATGACAACAGACAACCTAGAAAGTAAAACTTTAGTCTGAAAAGCATAGTTTTTAAATCCATGGCCTATAATAAGTAAACTAGTTTATATTATAAGTTTAAAAAACAGGAAATAACTACCTAAGCACATAAATATATGTAATTTCTATTAATAAGGAGGCAACTAGTGAAATGAATGCCAATAAGGAGCAATTTATAAAGTTCATTTTTGAGGAAAATATTCTTAAATTTGGCGATTTTGAATTGAAATCAGGACGTCATAGTCCGTATTTCTTTAATTTTGGATCATTTGATGACTCGGTTAAATTATCTAGATTAGGAGAATCCTATGCTTCTAATATTATAGAAAATGACATTAAGTTTGATGTTATTTTTGGACCTGCGTATAAAGGGATTCCAATTTCTCTATCTGCATCGATGGCTTTGTTTTATAAACATGGCTTACGAGTGAATTATGCATTTAATCGTAAAGAAGCAAAAAACCATGGTGAAGGCGGAAATATTATTGGAACATCTCTAAAAGGAAAGAAAATACTTGCAGTAGATGACGTTATTACTTCAGGTAGAACAATTAAAGAAACAAAAGAAATTATTGAGAAGGAAGGTGGTGTTGACAGTAATCAAAAAATAATATAAAATAGTATAAAATCATATAAAAGCGAGTCTAAAATAGACGCGT
>NZ_JAQFUL010000068.1:0-27422 GCF_027716265.1 Bacillus cereus group sp. Bc031 | reverse complement strand
AATGCTGTTAATACTACTGCTCCACTTGCTGATCCTACGAAGTCACCTTTTGTTACTTGTAATACTTGCTCTTTCATTTTGCATTCTCCTCTCTTTTTCTTTTTACAAAACTTCTATTATACTAATACGCTTGATAAGAATACGATTAATGCTGTTAATACTACTGCTCCACTTGCTGATCCTACGAAGTCACCTTTTGTTACTTGTAATACTTGCTCTTTCATATTATGTATCCTCCTTTTTAATAAGTTATCTATATGTAATTTCTAAGAAATGTTTATTTCATAGTTTTTATGTTGACGTTACATTAAATTTAATAACGTAACGTTTGTAACATTAATGTAACATAACTATTGTTACGTTGCAATATAATTACGTAAATTTTATTACACTTTTTTTACGTTTTTTTATGAAAACCTTCAAAAACCTTGATTTAATGCATTTTCTACTAAATCCATATTTGTAACATTCATGTAATATTACAGTCATATAACGAAACATCCCTATACCTACCTCTACTTTTGTTACAAAGTAAGATAAATCTTTCATTAATAAAGTGGAATCTATCAAATTCTTACTGATAGTTCATGAGAGATAAAATACAATCTTTCCAAGATAAGTTTATATGTTTCCTTTATATAACTATGTATAATAAGAACAAAGAGGTGGTCATTTTGAAATTAATCGCATTAGATATGGATGGTACACTACTATCATCTAATCTTGAAATCTCCAAAGAGAACTTACAAGCTATCCAAACTGCAAAAGAGGCTGGTCATATTGTCATGATTTGTTCTGGCCGTGCAAAAGAGGATGCTTTGAAATTATTGGAAGAGTATAAACTATCTCTTCCAGTTGGAGCAAGCAATGGGGCAATTGTTTATGTGGATGGAGAAGTAATTAACTCACGTTGTATACAAAACGACAAAGTGTACAAACTTGCAAAATTACTAGAATCTGAAGGCTTTCCTTATAAGCTATATACAAATAAAGGAGTTTATTCTCCATATACATGGCAAGATCAAGTTATGCAAGCGTTCGAAGAAAATAAGCATGCACTAGATGTTACGCTTGAGGAACTTGAAAGAATTACAGAAAAACAAAAGAAATCAAACTTAATTACTGATTTCCAAAAAATAGAAGATGTTGTAAATAATCCAGAATTAGAAATATCTAAATTCTTTATTTTGACATTTAACGCAGGGCATCGCGCACAGCTATTAAGTATGTTACAAGAAGATACTGATATTATGGTTACAGCATCTGCTCCTACTAATTTAGAAATTATGGACAAGAATGGACATAAAGGAAATGGACTGAAACAAATGGCAGCCCATTTTAATATACCAATTGAAGATACAGTTGCTATCGGTGACAATTTTAACGATGTACCCATGTTAGAAGCAGCTGGTTTATCAGTTGCAATGGGAAACGCTGAAGAAGATGTAAAAAAACTATGTGATGTTGTAACATTAACAAACAATGAACATGGTGTTGCTCATGCAATCGAACAATTTGTATTGAAACAAACTTCATCTAGTAAATAAAAAAAGGACTCTTTCTATTTGAAAGAGTCTTTTTCTTTTATACATGATGACAAGCAACAAAATGCTCTTCACCAACATTACGGAATTCTGGTACCATTTGTTTACAAATATCTGTTGCAAACGGGCAACGTGTATGAAAACGACACCCCGAAGGTGGATTCGCTGGACTTGGAATGTCACCCTCTAGTATGATTCTCTCTCGCTTCACTGTTGGATCTGGTATTGGAACAGCGGATAACAATGCTTTCGTATACGGATGAAGTGGATTCGTAAATAACTCATCACGCGGCGCTGTTTCCACAATCGTTCCTAAATACATAATTCCAATCTTCGTACATAAGTGCTCTACTACGCTTAAATCATGTGAAATGAACAAATAAGATAATCCCTTTTTCTCCTGTAGCTCACTAAATAAATTAATGATCTGTGCTTGAATAGATACATCTAATGCTGCCACAGGTTCGTCAGCTACAATAAATTCTGGGTTTAATACCATAGCTCTTGCAATAACGATACGTTGGCGTTGTCCACCCGAAAATTCATGAGGGTACCGATCAATATGATATGGGGCTAAGCCACATAACTCTAATACTTCTGTCACTTTTTCACGAACATTTTCTTTCGTCGCTAATCCGTGAGCTAACATCGGTTCACCAAGCGCTTCCCCAATTCTCATTCTCGGATTTAATGAGCTAAATGGATCTTGGAAGACAAGTTGCATATTAGGACGATGTTTTCTCAATTCTTCCTTAGATAAAGAGTGAACATCTTGCCCTTTAAACTTCACTTCCCCTTCCGTTTTTTGGACGAGACGTAAAATTGTTTTTCCTATCGTTGTTTTTCCGCTTCCCGATTCACCAACGAGGCCGAATACTTCACCTTTATTAATAGTAAAACTTACTCCATCAACTGCTTTTACATGTCCAACCGTTCTACTAAATATGCCGCCTTTAATTGGAAAATATGTTTTTAAGTTTTTTACTTCTAATAATGGTTCACTCATTGTTTCGCACGCTCCTCATATAACCAGCAAGCAACTTTATGATTCTCATCATGTACATTCAAACTTGGCGCTTCTTCTTTACATATTTCCATACAATGCTCACAACGGCCGCTAAAGTAGCAAAACTCATCCAAACCAACTAAATTAGGAACTTGCCCTGGAATAGAATATAGTTTATCTATTCGTTTTCCCATCACTGGTTTTGATTTTAACAAACCTTTCGTATACGGGTGTTTCGGATTTTGGAATATTTCTAGTACCGGTGCTTCTTCAATAACTTTCCCGCCATACATAACGACAACATAATCAGCCATTTCCGCTACGACACCTAAGTCATGTGTAATTAATAAAATGGATGTTTTAAATTCCTTTTTTATTTGCCTTAATAAATCTAATATTTGAGCTTGAATCGTAACATCAAGAGCCGTTGTCGGTTCATCAGCAATTAATAACTTAGGATTACAACTAAGTGCAACAGCAATCATAATACGTTGTAACATACCACCGCTCAGTTCGTGTGGATAAGAATGGACGATTTCATCCGCGCGGGCTATACCGACTTTACGAATTAACTCAATTGCCTTCTTATATGCTTCATTTTTACTAAGTAATTCATGCTCCCTTAACGTCTCTACAATTTGTTCCCCTACAGTAAAGACTGGATTTAGCGATGTCATCGGTTCTTGGAAAATCATCGCAATATCATTCCCTCGTAAACTACGAAGCTCTTTCTCTTTCATTCCTAAAAGACTTTTTCCTTCATATAAAATATCTCCACCTACTACACTACCTGATTCAGCAATAAGTCCCATAATAGATAAAGCCGTTACACTTTTCCCGCAACCAGATTCACCTACAACACAAACAGTTTCACCTTCTCGAACAGAAAAACTAACATGATTCACAGCTTTTACTGTTCCTTCTTCTGTCTGAAAGTGTGTTTGTAAATCTTTTAGCTCTACTACTGCTTTACTCATATTCCCTCACCTACCGTCTCATCTTTGGATCTAACGCATCACGAAGTGCATCACCAAGTAAATTAATGGATACAACTGTTATAAAGATTGCAAAACCAGGCGGAATCCATAACCATGGGCGCTTTTGAAAATCAATTAATGAGTTCGCTGCACTAATCATATTCCCCCATGATGGTGTAGGTGGGACAACGCCGAGACCTAAGTAGCTTAGTGCGGACTCACTTAAAATAGATCCAGCCACGCCCAAAGTTGCTACAACAATAAGCAACGGAAAGACATTAGGAATTAAATGATGAATAATTTTTCGAGAATCCTTTAATCCTAATACATCTGCTGCTTGCATAAATGCTTGCTCCCGCAATGTTAAAATTTGTCCTCTCACAAGACGAGCAAGTCCTGGCCATCCTACTAAACTTAAAATAATCATTACAACATATAAACGGTATTCTGATGGTAATTTCCATTCTGATAAAATTGCTCCCATTATAATAAGTAGCGGTAATCCCGGAATGGACATTAACACATCCGCAACACGCATAATTAAATGATCCACAACCCCTCGATAAAAACCAGCAATTGCTCCTAATAAAGCTCCTAGTATAACGGATAGTAGCATCGACGCTAAACCAATTGTTAATGAAATACGACCTGCTTGCATAAGTCTAGTTAAAATATCCCGTCCCAACTGGTCTGTTCCAAGCCAATGTGATAGGTTGGGTGGTTTATTAATTTGTGTTACTTGTACTTTTCCATCAGCATATGGTGAAAAGATTGGACCGATAAAACTAAATAAAAACATAAATATTAAAACGTATAATCCGTACAATGCCATCTTATTTTTCTTAATTTTTTTATACGCTTGGCGCCATGGTGATGATTCGTTTCTCTTTTTCCGTTCTTTCTTTTTCTCTATTATTGGTGTAATGGTCTCCATATCTTTCCCCCCTTACTTCAATCTAATTCTTGGATCAACAAACGCATATACAATATCTGCTAAGAAATTAGCCATAATTGTTAAACACGAAAGAAACATCGTAAAGGCCATTAATACTGTATAATCACGGAAGTTTAATGCTTCTAATTGAATACTCCCGATTCCTGGCCAGTTAAAAATCTGTTCAATAATAATAGCTCCTGAAAATAAACCTGGTAATTCAAAAGCGAGTAATGTAATTGCTGGCAAAATTGCATTTTTCAATGCATGTTTATAAATAACGCTTCTTTCTTTTAAGCCTTTTGCACGAGCAGTACGAATATAATCTTGTCTAATAACATCCAACATGCCGGTTCTAAAATATCGTGTTAACGATCCTACACCAAGAAGCGTTAAAATAAATACAGGTAGAATCATATGACGTAATACTTCTAATATGTATGCTATCCCTGTTGAGTTACTCCCGATATCAATCATGCCACCAATAGGTAATAACTTTAAATCAACTGCTAATAATTTTATTAAAAATAGTCCGATAAAGAATGATGGAAATGACATTGCTGCAAAGACACCGATTGTTACCAATCTATCAAACCAAGAGTGCTGCTTTGTTGCAGAAATAACCCCAATAATAAGAGCAATAATCCAAGTGAAAAATAAAGCTGCAACAGCAACAATAAATGTATTCCAAATGAATTTATTAAGTAATGAAGTTACTGGTTCTTGGTACTGTAAAGAAAATCCAAAATCACCATGCAACGCATTCACTAACCAATGAAAATACCTTTCAATAATTGGTTTGTCTAAGCCGTATAATTCCCTTAATTCTTGGGCTCTCTCTGGTGTTAACTTCGGATTTGAATCGATATAATCTCCCGGCAAAAGTGCAAATAAGAAAAAAATAATAATAGATGTACCAAACAATGTAGGGATCATTTGAAGGAACCTACGAATGATATATGTTTTCACCTTTTGTCTCCCCAATCCTATTTACTTAAAAATAGAAGAACATTTTTTCAAAACAGCTACCATTCCATTGCTGTGTGAAAAAACGTCTTCTATTATTTAGGTCAACCCTTATTGTTCAATAGATAACACTGGTAAGTTGGAACTGATGCTATCGTACTTTTCTGGATCAATTCCTTTTATACGTGCATTATGAGCATAAAGTAGTTTACGATAATTTAATAAAATAACTGGTGGATCATCACTTAACTCTTTATACAGTTCTTTATAAATTGCTTTACGTTTTTCAATATCTGTCGTCCCTATGCCTTTTACAATCAAGTCATCTACTTTCGGATTACTATAACCCGTATCACTTTTTGGATTAGTCGATAAGTAATCACTTACAACTTCACTTGGATCACTAATTCCTGGTGTTGAAACTGCCGCTAAATCGTAGTCACCTTTCCCTACTTTTGAAAGCATCGTATTAAAGTCCATCAACTCTGGATTTAATTCAACACCTATTTCTTTGTAACTTTCTTTTGCAATTGGAATAAAGATATCATTTGTTTTACCTGTATTTGATGCGTAGTATGTTAATTTTAATTTTTGACCATCTTTTTCACGAACCCCGTCAGAACCTACCTTCCAACCAGCCTCATCTAATAATTTTTTAGCCTTTTCTACGTCGTGTGGATATTTATTAATACCTTCTTCTGTATATGCCCATGAAACTGGCGCAATTGGTACGTTAGCAACAGATCCATATCCTTGTAAAGCTGTATCCACATACTTCTTACGGTCTAATCCATAAGTAAGTGCTTGACGTACCTTTTTATCTTTCAAATACGATTTCTTATTATTTACATAGATATAAGCAATGTCACTTGATGATTCAAGATTAATGTTTGCAAACTCTAATCCTTTTAATTGGTCTATATTCTCAGGATTTGCTCTAAATCCACTATAGTCCAGTTCACCGGTTTGGAATAATTGGAATCCAGTATCACCTGATGTGATTTTGTAAATAAAGTTTTGGATTTTTGGTTTACCTGCATAATAATGTTCGTTAGCAACAAAGCGTACTTCTTGACCCGGAACATATTTTTCAAATTTATATGGACCCGCCGCAATTGGTTGCCCATATAATGCTTTTAAATAGTCTAAACTTGTATTTTGTTTATAATCTTTTCCATAATAAGCTTTTGATAGCACTGGACCACCTAAATTAATTAGCGCCTGTGAATTAACTTTTTCAGTTGTAATTTTAATTGTTTGTGGATCAATAACTTGAATTCCTTCAATAGAAGTTGCTTTTCCTTCTTTATATTCTTTTCCACCTTTAACAGCATACTGAGCAATGTCCATTCCACCTTCATACGCTTTATCATGAAGTAGTGTTAATGTAAATGCTACGTCCTCAGCCGTTAAAGGCGAACCATCACTAAATTTTAGATTTTTACGTAAATGGAATGTATATGTTAACTGATCAGCAGAAATATCCCATTTTTCTGCAAGGTCCGGAATGGGTTTACTTTGTTTGTCTGTTGTTACTAGTGATGCAAAAATTACAGACGTTACATTTCCATCCCAACCATTCTCTTGGAAATATGGAAGGAAAACTCCCCCTGGCTTAGAAATGGCCGTAATAAAAGTATCCTTTCGCTGATTTGCTTTCTCTGGACTTTTCTTTTTATCTGTAGCTGGAATTGATTCAATCTTAGCGTCTTTTAAGTCTTGTTTTTTTACCGGTTCTGTAGAAGCAGTATCTTCCTGTCCCCCACAAGCAGATAACACAAGCGAACTACTCAGTAATACCGAAAATACACCAGCCCATTTTTTTGTCTTTTTCTTCATTGTCCCCACCCTAACTTTTTAATAGTGATACCCTTTGAACTTATTACCTTATGTATGCCTCCCACAGCAACATTTATAGCCAATCGGAAAAGTCGATTTTAATCGTAAAAAAATAGATGTTTTTGAGGGGTAACAATCCTATTCCGACCTTTCCGGTAGACTTTATGGTTATTAGCTTATATCTTCCGTTATATTTTGTCAATTCTTTCTAAATAAATATTTTTAAAATTTTTCAAAAATTATTATTCTATCTTTAATTTAGGTAAACTTAACAAAATACCGTTATAGTTATCTTCTTGCAATCCTTGAATGCGCGCATGATGTGCAGACACAACTTTACTATTATTTAAGAAGATTACAGGTGGATCTTCACTTAACTCCTGGTACAACTTTTTATAAATTTCTTTTCGTTTTTCAATATCTAATGTTTCTAGTGCCTGCTTCGCTAATTCATCTACTTTCGGATTATGGTATCCATCATAGTTTCGTTTACTTGTTGAAACAAACTCTTCAATCGTTCCACTCGGATCATCAATCATTGGCGTAGATACCATCGCTAAATCATAATCACCTTTTATCACTTTTGAAATCATCGTATTAAAGTCCATATATTCTGGATTAAACTCTACACCAAGCTTTTTATAATCCTCTTTTATCACCGGGATCATTACATCATTTATTTTACTTGCAGAAGAAGCAAAATAACTTACCTTCAATTTTTGGCCATCTTTTTCGCGAATTCCATCTGGACCAGCTTTCCATCCAGCCTCATCCAATAATTTCTTTGCTTTCTCTAAGTTATACTCATATTTATTAATCCCTTCTTCTGTATACGCCCAAGAAACTGGCGTAATCGGTACATTAACGAGTGAAGCATAACCTTGGAAATACGTATCAATAACTTTTTGACGCTCTAATCCGTAAATAAATGCTTGGCGGACACGCTTATCTTTAAAGTATGGTTTCTTATAATTCATTTTAATGTAACCATAAGAGCTTCCCGTATATACATTAATATTGGCAAAACCTAAATCCTTTAACTGTTCAATCGTCTCCGTGTTTGTCGTAAAACCATCATAATCTACTTCCCCGGCTTGAAATTGTTGTAGCTTTGTATCACCTTTTGAAATTTTATAAATAAAGTGCTCAATCTTCGGTTTTCCTTCAAAATAATTTTCATTAGCTACAAATCGAACCTCTTGACCAGGAATATATTTATCTAACTTATAAGCTCCTGCTCCCATCGGTTTTCCATACAACTCTTTTAAATACTCTAGGTGCCCTTGTTTATACTCTTTCCCGTAATAAGCTTTAGATATAACTTCTCCACCGATTAATGATAGTGTTTGAGCATTTACCTTTTCAGTCGTAATCGTAATTGTTTTCGGATCAATGACTTGAATTCCCTCAATAAAGGTTGCCTTTCCTTCTTTATACGCTTGCCCACCCTTTATTGCTGTTTGACTTATATCAGTCGCTCCACTATAAGTTGGATCGTGTAATAGCGTTAATGTAAATGCTACGTCATCTGCAGTTAGTGGTGATCCATCACTAAACTTTAAACCATCTTTCAAATAGAACGTATATGTAAGCTGATCCTCCGAAATATCCCACTTCTTCGCTAAAATTGGAATTGGTTTTCCTTCCTTATCGAGTCCAACAAGAGGTGCAAAGATAGCTTGCGTTATATTACCATCCCATCCATTCTCCATAAAGTGCGGAAGGAATATCCCTCCAGGACTCGGCATTCCAACTACAAAAGTATCTTTTCTTTCTTTTGCTTTTACGGGACTTTTTGCTTTGTCGCTTGCCTGAATAAATTCATCTTTTACTTTCGGGACGTTCCTGGCCTCGTTTGTACTCGCTTCCTCTTGACCACATCCGGCTAGTAATACTGATACACTCAAAAATGTAGCAATTGCTCCTTTAAAAACATTTTTCATTGCACTATCACCTTTACCTTCCTAATTTTTAACGATGTAGGAACATAGGACTCCTTCCTGCAACTATATTTATTATTCCTATAAAAATAGTATGAATTAATTTCAAGATTATTCCTTTCCTTTAAACATGTCAACCGTTCTTTTTTATTTCGTATTAAAAAATTAAAAATTCACTTCTATTCGTTCCGTATGAAACATAGAATACTAATAACCAATTACCAAAAAGGGGGCGAAAACATGGACAACCTATTCCAATACGTCCTTCACTACGTATTATTAACAATTATGATAGTCGGGGCGCTATTACTATTCCCGTTCTTCCCAAAGTTCGTCCTCTTTTTAGCTTTTTTTATGATGCTCGGGATCGCTATTATCATTTCAACAAGGGAAGATACGACACAAAAAGAAAACAGAGTTCAGCGTGTAAAGCTGTAACTCTGTTTTTTTCAGTCGTAACGTATTCTTGTTAAACTAATTATGAAAAAGACTCCTGCAAATAAAATGAGTATACCAATATATCCTCCTATATCAGCCAATGTACCTCCCCTTACAATTAACTCCGTAAAGCCACGCATCGCCCAAGTTTGCGGAACAAAATTTGCTGCTGTCTGCATCCATGCTGGTTCAATTTCAATTGGCCAATACAGGCCACCAATCATGCATGTTGAAATCACAACGATATTACCTAATGCAGACTGTTGTTCTGTTGTTTTCACGATACTTGCTAATAATAAGGCTAGACCAATGACAGCTAATAATAATACGGAAACGAGTATAATAACCCCTAACAAATTTCCCCACTGCACATTAAATAAGGAATTCGTTAATATCATTAGAACACCAAATTGAATCCATCCTATTAAGAAGAATGAAAGGATATATCCCGTTAGTATTTGAACTTTTGAAACTGGTGCTTCTAATAAACGAGACCAAACACCAAGTTGTCTAGCTTTCAAAATAGTCCCCGTCGCACTTAACATAACAATCATAACGAATAGAATTGAAAATCCCGCTGCTCGCCCTGTAACGTTATTTAACTTTTGATCATCATGTGAAATTGATTCTTTTTGAATCGAAGCAGGTTCTACTTTTGTATAGATTTCTTTATACATAGGTTCCCACGAAGCGTTACTTTTCTTCTCAAAATCTCTCGCTGCACTAACTTCTATCTCCATTTTTTTTAATGCACTTGCCAATACTTGCTCTACAGAAGTTCCACCAGTAAAATCAGCACTAGCTTGAAACTGAATATTTTCTACCCTTCCATCTAACATATTCTTTTGAAAGTCTTTCGGAATAAGAACTATGCCGGATGATTTTTTGTTTTCAATCTTCTGTTTGCCTTCCTTATACGTTACCTTCTCTATAGAAATTAAGTCACTTTTCTGTATGTCCTCGTAATACTTGCTAGATAATACAGAACCATCTTCATCTACTAAGCTAACATTTACTTTCTTATTCCCACTTCCACCTAAAAGTCCGCCGAAAATGAGTGTAAAAATAATAGGCATTCCAAACATAAGTATATAACTTTGTGGTTTTATTAAAAGTTGTTTTAACTCTAGCCAACAAAGTGCCCAAACTTTCTTCATCATTTCTCCCTCCTATCTCGTATGTAAACGTAATGTTCCTATCATAACGGAGACAATTCCTGCACCACATAAACTAAAAATAACAGGGAGTAACACATCCCAAGATGTTCCCGACATAATATTTAAAAAGCTTGTAAGTGCCCATTTATTCGGAGCAACATTCGCAATTGTTTGAAGTGTATCAGGGAATACGTAAATTGGTAACATCGATCCTCCTAATATAGCGAGTATTTGAATACCGATTCCTCCCATTACATCTGCCGTTTTTTCCTCACGAATAAAAGCGGCAATTAACATAGATAAACCCGAAACACAAATTGCATAAGACATTCCCACCGCTACTATTTGAGATAAGTCTCCGCCCCATTCCACATGAAACATAAAGTGTGTAGCAACTATAAATATCCCAAATTGTATACAAGCAAATAATAATGTACCTAAAAACTTCCCGAATAAAATTGAAAATGAACTCGTCGGTGTACTGAACAAACGCGCCAACGTCTCAGTTCGTTGCTCTGTTACAACTGACTTTGCACCTACTGTTATGTTATATAGTAAAAACATGACTAACATCGCTGCGGCATAATATTGCATCGCTGCAACTGTTTTTTTACCTATCGTTCCTTTTTCAATGTTATCTGCACCCGAAGTTGCTACTGTTTGTAAATCCCCACTTACTTCTTTTGCAACTTGTTCCACATTACTATGCTGAGGATTTGCTAATTCCGTCACAACACTTTTAGTAGATACCGCAATTGTTTGAACACGCTCTGAAAAAGAGCGGACCATTGATTCAGCGATTTTCGCTTGTATATCTTTTGATGGGTCTATAAACACCTTTGGTTCTTTTAATTTTCCATCTTGTACTTGTTCGCTCCATTTATTCGGGATGACGATTCCCACATCGATTTTCTTTTCCTTTAACATATCTTCAAGCTCTTCCTGAGAATTAACTATCTTTACTTTCACATCATCTTTTAATTCTTTAGATTGCAATACGTCTTTTTGAAAGACATCTGCAAACTCATCATTTCCTACTTGATAATAGCCAATCACTGTTTTGGGTAGTCCACCATTATCAAATATATTACTTAACGCTGAACCTAAAATCGCTGTTAATAAAAGCGGCATAATTAACATCATCATAAATCCGCGCCGATCAATTAAACGTATTTTTAAATCTTTCCATGCAATAATAAAACTTTTCATCTCGCACTAACCTCCTTAATCACGAAGTGAACGTCCTGTTAATTGTAAAAAGAGTGCCTCTAAATTCGGTTCTTGCACTTCAAGCTTTAAAATTTGAGCGTTGTTCTCCACAACTACTGACACAACTGTACCAATGGACTCACCACCATTTAGCCCAATATCAATCGTACTATTATCTTCATCAAAAATAATTCGTTCAACAACAGAGAGTGCTTTCAACTTTTGTAGCAGTTCCGTACTATAACGATTTAATTGCAATCTCACTATAAACCCATCCGCCAGGCGATTACATAGTTCCCTTTTCGTTCCTAATGCAATTACCTTTCCATGATCAACAATTGCAATTCTTTCACATAAATACTCTACTTCTTCCATGTAATGACTCGTATAAATAACTGTCATCCCTTTTTCATTTAACTTTTTAACAGTCTCTAAAATATGGTTTCTCGATTGCGGATCAATCCCAACTGTCGGTTCATCCATAATTAACAACTCTGGCTCATGCATAAGTGCTGCACCAATATTAATACGCCTTTTCATTCCACCTGAAAATGTTTCAATTTTATCTTTTCCACGGTCCTGTAAACCGACGTAAGCTAATACTTCCTCCGCTCGTTCTTTTGCAATTTTTCCATTTAAACCGTACATTTTTCCCCAAAAAACCAAATTTTCCTTCGCTGAAAGTGTTGGATAGAGCGCAATGTCTTGTGGAACAATACCAATTTTCTTTTTCGCCTCTAATGGATATTCTTTTACTGATTTCCCGCCAACTTTTATATCACCACTGTCGTATGAAATTAACCCGCAAATCATTGATATCGTCGTTGATTTTCCCGCACCATTTGGACCAAGTAATCCAAATGTTTCCCCTTTCTTCACCTCAAAAGAAACATTCTTTATAATTTCCTTCTTACCAAATGATTTCGTAATATGATCTATGACTAACATACTGATTCAGCCCCTTTGCATTCATCTACACTTTCATTGTAGAAAAATTTCTTCTTCTCTCCATCATCCTTGAGATAGAAATACAAGATAAAAAAGCAGCAAATTCTGCTGCTTTTTCACACTTATATATGCCAAAAGTCATGTGTACATCGTGATGCCATACCTTACTGCGTATATGGCTGCTTGCGTTCGATCTCTCAGTTCTAACTTACTAATTAAATTAGAAACATGATTCTTAACAGTTCCCTCTGTAATAAATAATTTTTCCGCAATCTCTTTATTATTTAACCCAAGTCCAATTTCCCTTAAAACATCTACTTCTCGCTCAGTTAATTGCGCTAATTGTTCTGGTGTGGTGCACTCTACTGCTACTTTTGTCTTTTTTAATTCTTTTATGATTTGCGCTGTTATATCCTGAGGAAGCACAGCCCCTCCACTATGCACCGTTAAAATTGCTTGAGCGATTGCATCTGTCTCCATGTCCTTCAATAAATAACCACTTGCTCCTTGCTCCAATGCTTCAAAGATAAGCTCACTATCACTAAAAGTCGTCAACATAAGTACCTTTATATGAGGGAACTGTTCTCTAACTAAACGTGTTCCTTCAACACCATTCATACGGGGCATCCGAATATCCATCAAAATAATTTCAGGATGTAACTCTTTCACCTTTTGTATCACTTCGTCTCCATCTGTAGCAGTTCCCACTACTTCAAGTTCCTGACGTAAATTTAATAACATCGCTAAACCATCACGAATGAGTGATTGATCATCAACAATCATAATCCGAATCATACAGTTCCCCCTATTAACCACGTTTTCTCCTGAAGTGGAAATTCAATCTGTAACCGAAAGCCTTTTTCTATCTCACTCTCAAATTGAATAGTTCCACCATGTTCCTCTACTCGTTCTCTCATATTAAGTAAACCAAAACCTGGGCTTACCTCGTTAACTCCCACGCCATTATCCAAAATACATAGTTTAACTTGTTTCGCCGAACAAGTTAAACTCACTTCACATAAGCTCGCCTTGCCATGCCGCTTTGCATTTGTTAAAGACTCTTGCATAACCCGGAGCAGTGTAGGTTGTAGTGACAGCGGAATCACAACCGGATCTCCTTGTAATTGAAACGATACTTGTACTTTCGTCGCTTTAGAATATCCATGTAACATTTCACGCATATTCTCTATTATGTTCCCTAGTTTACCTTCTTCTTTTAAGGCATGTACAGACGCTCTCACCTCTTAAAGTGATTTCCTGGCTAGCCCATGACATGTATGTAAAACCTCTTCCGTAGCGTCCGACTTTTGTTTCCACAAAGCCTCTGCCAGTTGTAATTGGACAAGTAAGGCTGTCATATTATGACCGACAGTATCATGAATTTCTCGGGCAATATCATTTCGCTCTCGAACGGCTGTCAATTCTTCTACCTCTTTGGCATATAGACGTAATTGTTCATGCGCTTCTTTTAGAGCTGTATGAGACAATGTCAATTCCTCATATTGTTCATCTACCATTTTCCGAGCAGCTGTAAGTTTTTTTATTAAGCTTCCAGCTAAAGCACTAAAAACGATGAACATAAAATTAATGGAATTACTCTCCAATTCTAAACTACCTGTATGTTGATACGCATGTAATATATTTATAAACCAACAAAGAAAGAAAAAAGTAATAAAAAAGTACGTCATGCTTCTACGAAACTCATGAATAAATAGCCCTACTGCATCAATTCCAAATATAATTAAATATAAACATGTCTCGGGAAATAAAAAACCTAATAAAGCTGTGACTATCCCATTTGCTAATAGTGTATAAAAACCAAGTTTTTTACCTCCATTCACTTTTACTAGCAAAATATGATTCACAATATAAATAAAAAGTGCTGTACCTACAAAAAATTGCAAATATGCTGTTTCACGTGAAACATGGTTTGCATAAACAAAACAAATCATGACGATTGTAATAATTCGCGCGTATCCTAACATAAAATTCTCCTCACATTTTAATAACCTAAAGTGCATCTCTTCATTATAACAACAAGAAAATTATACCAATTACTTCTCTTTCCTTACACACAAAAAAAGCAAGCCCCCCTCAAAACATGAGAAAACAACTTGCTCTTTCATTCTAATCTCTTTACTCCATGATATTCTCTAACTCATTATATAACTCCGCTCGTAACAACTCTTTCTTCTTCTTTTCTTCATACAATTGTTCAAGCATTTCAACATCAACTACTTGTTCCATCTTATACTCAAGCGTATATATATCTTCTTCAACATGCATTAACTCGGTTTCAATCTCCTCAATATTCCTAACTTCTTTCTTTTTTACAGGGACTATTTCAATACTTTTTCTTCCTTGGCGTTGCTGCTTTATCACTTGCGTCTCGAGCCTTTCCTCCCACTTTTGACGCGCCCATGCATAGTTCCCTGCAAACTCAAATAATTTACGCTCATCAATCCAATACGTCTTTTCAAATAACTTATTTAAAAAATAACGATCATGTGAAACAGCTAAAATCGTCCCATTATATTGTTCAAGAGCTTCCTCTAAAACCTCCCTTGATTCAATGTCGAGATGGTTTGTCGGCTCATCTAAAATTAAAAAATTGATATCTTGATACATAAGTTGCGCAAGTCTTAACCTCATTTTTTCTCCACCACTCAGTTGCGTTACTTTCTTAAACACCGCTGGACCATAAAATAAAAATTTAGCTAATATATGTCTCGCTTCTCCCTCTGTTACAGCTACACATTCCCTGAAAGCCTCCAATACGTTACTCTTCATATTTCCGTACGCATGCTGGGATAAATAACCGATTTTCACACTACTTCCAATTCGAATTTCTCCAGCGTCTGGTTCTATTTCTTCTAATAATAACTTTAATAGCGTTGTCTTTCCTGTACCATTACGACCAACAATAGCTGCACGCTCTTGAAAACGAACATGTAAGTTTGCTTCGTTAAATAAAAGATGTTCCGCAAACCCTTTACTCACTTCTTTCATTACAACAACATCTTTTCCACTTCTCTCTTGCCCTTCAAACTGAAGTCCCATTTGTTTTCGTTCTAAAATAGGTTTCTTTAGTTTTTCCATACGTTCCAGTGCACGTTCCATACTTCTTGCTCTCTTATGCAATCCTTCATTCGGAGGATTCGCCTGATTTGCCCATTCACGTAATCGCTTAATTGCTTCTTTCATTTTCTTTATTTTCTTTTGCTGTTCTTGATAAGCCTGAAACTCCTGAAGTAACCTTTCTTCCTTCTCTTCAACAAACCGAGAATAGTTTGTATGATACACGTGAATCTCTCCATCTTCTAAATCAAAAATCTTCGTTACAACTTCATCAAGGAAATAACGATCATGTGAAATAACCACAACCGTTCCATTGTATTCTTTCAAAAATTGCTCTAGCCATTCTACGGCAAATAAGTCTAAATGATTGGTTGGTTCATCTAATAAAAGTAAATCTGGTTTCTGCAACAGCATGTATGCAAGGCTTACTTTTGTTTGCTCCCCACCACTTATCTCCACAAATGATCGTGGGAATAGTTCTGTCACCTGTAAACCATTTGCTACCTTCATAATGTTCGCTTCGATTTCATAACCACCAAGAAACGCAAACTTTTCTTGGATGATTCCGTATCTCTCCATTAATTTTTGTAAAACAGAAGTTTCCTGTTCTTCCGCCATATGTTTTTCTAAAGTACGCATTTCTCTTTCTAATTCCTTTTCTATTTTAAAAGCGGAACTCAATACTTCATATACAGTCATACTCTCATCAAATTTCGGAATTTGTGCCACATGACCAATACGTGTACCTTTCTTCATATGAATAGCTCCTGCATCCAAACTTTCCATTCCAGTTAAAAGCTGAAAGATTGTTGTCTTCCCACTACCGTTACGACCAACTAATCCAACACGTTCACCATTCTTTATTTCAAGCGATATATTTTCAAATATGATGTTTCCACCAAAAGATTTCGTTACATTATTTACACTACAAATTGTCATTTTCCGTACTCCTTTCAATATAAAAAACCATGAGAAAGAAACATTCCCCATGGTTTTCGGCATAGAAAAAGGAAGCTAAATAGCTCCCTTTTCACACGTTTATTAAAAATGGGTGAAGAGATTTCTATCGTTCTATAGCTACTATGCAATTGTTAAAAAAGGACAGACGTATCCCGTTAACAACTACATCATGAAAAATCGCACGACAAAAATAGATAAAATCTAAAAATTTGGCACGTGCAGCTAAAGAACGTTTCATCTCATTCACCTCTTTCGTACGGAATTTAATACTTACTTCTTTATTATACTTTCCCATTTCATGTTTGAATAGTCATTTTTCTGAAAATAATGAAGATAGACTAAACATTTCAATAAGTGACATCAAATCTTACAAAACTGTTATGTTCACGTAATGGAAAGCGATAGTACGAAAAGATGCCTCCCTATACAATAAAGATGTAAACAAGAGAGACAACAAAAGGAGGAAACAATCATGATGAAAGAAATCGTAAAAGCAATCTTTGAGGTATTAGTGAACGGACAAGCAGTTGTAAAAGAACTAAATGAACTATAAAAAGGAGTGAAAGAATATGATGAACATGGTAAAAATGATTTTACACGCTCTAGTTGATGCAAAAGCAGTTAGCCAAGAATTAAACCAACAATAAAAAGGGGTATGTGAATATGAAGAAAGCCATTTTTGTAATCGCAAGTACAGCAATTGCCTTATACACAATAAAAAATAGAGAAAAGAAGCATAATAAAAACGATCTATATTATCCATACACATTATTAAAGAAAAAATAAAAGACAAGGTACCCTATCTTAATGAGGATATCTTGTCTTTTATTTTTTATATTCCCTTTAAAGGATTTTCTTCTCCTTATCCCGAATGTATTAAGCGGGATTTTTACACATATTTTAAAGGGGCATATATACAAATGGATACACAACAACTATACTTTTTAAACGATATTGGCAAACAAAAACCAGAAAGCATCCGGAATAGAAGCGCTGCATGTCCTTTTTGTGACAGAGAAAATTTAACGGATATTTTAGCAATTGAGGGCTCAATTATTTGGCTAAAAAACAAATTTCCTACATTAAAAGATACATTTCAAACGGTGCTAATCGAAACAGATAATTGTGAAGACCATATTGCGACATATACAGAAGAACATATGAAATCGCTAATTCGTTTCTCCGTTAAACATTGGTTAGATTTACAGAAGAATGAAGAATTCACATCTGTAATTTTATACAAAAATCATGGTCCATTCTCAGGTGGAAGTTTGCATCATGCACACATGCAGATTATTGGAATGAAATATGTAAACTACCTCGATAACGTAGAACACGACAACTTCCAAGGCGTAATTGTTCAAAAGAACGAACACATTGAACTCAATATCTCAGATCGTCCTATTATCGGTTTTACTGAATTTAATATCATTATTGAAGATATTGGATGCATAGATGAACTAGCAACTTATATTCAGCAAACTGTACGTTACATACTGACAGATTTCCATAAAGGATGTAGTAGTTATAACTTATTCTTCTATTACTTAAACGGAAGAATCATTTGTAAAGTTGTTCCTAGATTTGTCGTTTCACCGTTATATGTAGGATATAAAATACCGCAAGTTTCCACCAAACTAAAAGACGTAAAAATACAACTAGCAGCGTATTTCACAAAACAAAACGACGCGATTATCCACAAAAAAATAGAGTAGGTATCAAAAACCTACTCTTTAATTACACCTTTATTTCGATAGTACACATCTTCTAATCCGATGTTATACTTCATATTATTATCCGTCCACTCTGGCCCTAAATTCCCTGGCCATCCAGATGTATTTGCTATATATTTTAATAATGCAAAATCCGTCAAACCTTTTTGCACCCCGCGCTTATATCCTTTCATTAAATGCGGCATTGCAATTTGCGCATTTGTACGTGGATCTTTCAGCTCGTCATCCGTTAAATGATCCGGTGCAAGTCCACCACCGCGATGCAATTGAAACAATCCGAATGAAGTTCCGTTATCTCCAACACTTCTTGGATTTAATCGACTTTCATGTTCGGCAATTGTAAGAGGTATCCATTCTGGAAGATTGACTTTCTTTGCTTCCTCTATAATAATTTGTTTCATCTGTTTTGCTTCTTCTGAGTCAACATAGCTTGTCTCATTTACTAATTTGCCCATTCCTTCAGACTTTCCTTGGAAGTATAAGTACACTCCAAGAACAACTAAAAATCCTACAAAGAATTTCTTCACTACCTCTACCTCTTTCTCCGCTGAAATTTGTCCCCTTTCAGCCTTCTTCCCTTTACAATTACCCACATTCTATCATTCTCTTACTCTTTTATCATAGCAAATAACTATACATATTATCATCATGCTTTAGACCGATTTTGTGAAAAAACAGCTGGTAAATACGTGAAAAAATGTAACTTTCATAGACTGAAACATATTTTTTGTATATAATTGTAAACTGAATTCTAAATATAAACTAGGAGAATAATAATATAAAAAAATGGTTGCTACTCTTATTTAGTTTACTACTATTAATTCCTGTCCCTATTTCCGCACAAAAAAACGAAAATCCAAAAGTCCTTATTTTATACAGTTCGAGCGATGATCAAATTACAAGTGATACCCAAATACTTAATACACAAGTAGGACATTTTACTAATAACATAACAATAAAAAACATAAAACAGTTAGCTGGAATAACTGATAAATCTTCATATACACATGTTATTTACATAGGTGAAAAACAAGAAGAACTTCCCACTGAAACAAAAGAATTTCTAGAAAATTTCTCAGGACCACTACTCGTTTTAGGTCAAAATATAGAACAATTATCCAAACGTTTTTCATTTATTATACTTAAAAATGAAGATATAAACTCTGATACAATTGAATATCCAACACGTAAACTAAAGAATACATTAGAGGACGAACGATCCATTAAAAACCTTGATACAAATGGAACAATTCTTGCCAATGCTTTAAAAGGAAATACTACTTACCCATTAATTGTACAACAAAATAATTCTTATTATGTTGCAACTTCTAACCTCTTTGATTGGATATCTTATTATATTGGCGAAAGCCTATTTTCTTACTTTGAACAAAAGCCAACGAAAAATAAAGTGGAAGCTTATTTACGTCTTGAAGACGTTCATCCAGCCGCAGATATAAATCAATTAAAAGAAATTGCTGAATTATTAAAAGAGAAAAAGATGCCATACATGATCACTGTTATTCCTGTATATACGGATCCAGAAACAGGTAAAACACTACATTTAAAAGATAAACCCGAACTAGTCGATCTTTTACGCTCTATGCAAGATGATGGTGCAGCAATTATTATGCATGGTTATACTCACCAATTTTATGATAGTGAAACTGGTGAAGGTTTTGAATTTTGGGACGTAAAAACAGACCAACCAATTCGTCAACCGAAGCATGAAAAACCAAAAACAAAAGATGATTTCCCTAATATAGAGGCATATAATACATACGTAAAAAAAGGGGAAGAATTTGAAGAAAAATATACGACTGATCATATTGAAAAAGGCATTCAAGAACTTGTAGATGCCAAACTATATCCGGTCGCATTTGAAGCACCTCATTACACGATGTCTCAAAAAGGATATGAAATATTATCAAGATACTTTTCAACTTATGTAGGACAACTACAGTTAAGTGACACAACTTGGAAATCTATGCACTCTCCGGCATACAGAAGTACACCATCATTTTTACATGGCATGAAATTAATGCCTGAAACAGTTGGATTTATCGAAGAAGATAAACCACACGCTATTGCTAAAATGAAAGCAAATGCTGTATCTGTTGCCAAATTATCCGATGGAGTTATTGGTGCATTCTATCATCCTTACTTAGGTGTAAAACCATTAAAAGAAGTACTAAAGGATCTAGAAAGTATTCCAAATATAGAATGGATTGATTTACAAAAAGAAACAAATGAAGTGAAAATGAAAGATATTCATATCACTACTAATAAAGACGGCATTCACGTTGAAAAACCAACAAGCGCAAGTGACATAATAGATTATATAAAACAATATGGATTCTTCCTTATACTCGGTTTCCTCGTCATTGTCTTTCTCTTATTATTAAGACGTGCGAAAAAATTAGAATCCTAATACAAAACCACCAAGCAAAATGCTTGGTGGTTTTTTTAACTTAAACCAAAACGTGGCATATTATTAATAACCCATTGATTATGTTCATAAATAAATTCAACTTCTACTGTTTCCGTTACATTATCATAGTCATTATACGTTTCAACCTGCGCTTTTATTTTCCCATCCTTTAACTCAGCAGAAATAATTTTTGTAAATTTAGTTGCTGCTTTTGACCCTGGATCTCCAATAGCATAGTGCATTTTTCCATTTAACTCTTTAATATATTTACTCTTCATATACTCTGCTATAAATGATTTTGAGAAGTACGTAGATAGCGTAGTCTCTAAATTATCTTTCTTATTATAAATAGGGTTCACTAATTCCCCGTATGAAAAATCCCCTACTCGTTTTGGGTTTCCTGTTAGTGCAGCCATTTGAACATTAGTCAGTTCCTTCTGTGCATTCCATACTTTCTGTAACATAACGTTATCTGCTAGCTTCTTATCTTTTACTTCATTTGATTTCTTTGTATCCAAATTCATGATAGTTCCATTATCCGTATAGAGATACATATCTCCTGCTACAAAATATAAATAGGATTTAGTTGGTTCAAACGCTTTATTATAAATTACTTTTTCATTTCCACCATTTATTTTCTTCTTATATACTCCATCCTTTTTTAAATAATAAAAAGTATCCCCTTTCACATTCATCTGCAAGGCATCCTTTACCAATAACTTTTCATTATTTTGTTGAACGTCTATTTCATATATGCCATGCTCAGCTTCATTTGTTTCAAAAGGTAACGAAAAGTCGACAACAGCATATAATTTTTCATTATTATACGTAGCACTAGATATTGTTGCATAATTTTCTTTTGACCAAGTTTTATTATCCTTTGTCATTTGTGTTCCACGATTTTTATTCCAATGTAGAATACTATCATCTATCGTTCGAGACAAACCAGAATTTTTAAATACCGCTTCTTCTTCCTGTCCCGTCTTCAAATTGATTTTTGCGATCCCTACAATATCAAAACCACCATGCTCAGAATATTTTTTCGGATAAAATAAAGTTTGATCTTTTATATAAACATAATTTGTATCCGCTTTTAACGTATCTAACTTTTTATTAGATATATCATACTTCATTAGAGAAGATACTCCCGCGTTCTTCTCTTCATCCGTATGAATAAAATATAAAGCTTTGTTTTTTATATTTATGTAAGAAGCATTTACACGTTCCGAAGTCTGAAACTGATCTTTCGTACGATAAATGCCTCCTGTATTTTTATCACCATTTACAGAATAGTAAATCCAACCTTTACTCTCTGCCATCTTTCCTTGGTTAGAGATGTTTCCAACCAAATTCCCGTTTTTCTCATTTTCTTTCATCTGTTTTTCAACTACTGGATCAATTTGTACTTCTTTATTTTCTTGTGTGGCATTTGAATTTATAGTCTTTTTTTCTGTTTCACAACAAAACGCTACAAGTGAAAGTGCACCAACCATAATTGTAATAGCTATTTTTTTATATGCTTTCCCCATTTTCTCCCCTACTTTCTTCATCAAATTAAATACATCACAAATTATAGGAAATATTAGAAAAAATATCCATAAAAAGAGATAAGAGAAACTCTCCTATCCCTTCAAATAAAGTGAAATCTTAATCATTCAGGGTCTTAATTTCTGGAAAATAGCGGGGTAAAATTGAATCGTATTTTCATATATCGTTTCTGCAACCTTATCAACAGCTACGTTTTTTATAACACTAATTTCCTTTAATACCTCTCGAATCATTCTCGGATGTGTCATAACACCCTCTTGAAATTCCCACGGTCCATCTGTTTCTACCATCATATATTCAAGAGGATAATACGAAACAATTTTTCTAATCTTCTCCTTATGTAAAACATCTGGCGTGATAGAAATGTAATAACCATTCCTCATCATCCGTTTCATTGTTGTTTCACTTCCTTTAAACCAATGAAAGTGTGCACGTGAAACTTTATATTTCTCCAGTAAATCACATACAATATCAGCGTCTTCATACACTGCATGTAATATAATTGGTAAATCATATTTACTAGCTAGTTCAACAAACCGTTGTAACACTGATATATACGAATTGATAGCAATGCGCTCATCTTCTTTTCTTAAATAATACGGTAAGCCAACTTCACCAATCGCAACTATATCATCTACATGCTCTTCAATTAATTTATAAATTTGCTCACATTCTTCTTTATGAATCGGTTGCTCCGGATGAAAACCTATTGCTGGATGTACAAAAGGATATAGTTTTGCTAAAGATAAAGTTTCTTTACATGATTGATAATTCATAGATACTGCAATAAGCCCATTTATCTCTTTACTATGCTCCACATCTTTAAGTAATTTACTTTTCTCTTCATCCTTATATTGGTCAACATGTATATGACTATCAATCCACTTCACCTTTATTCCCCCATAAAAAAACAAGAAAGGATCTCCTTTCTTGTTTTATCATCTATGTTATTTAACAATTAAGTTTGTTATGATATCAAATAATCCAATACATACTACGGCAACAGTAAAGTAGCTACAGAAATCTTTAATTGGAAACTTCACTACTTCTTCTTTACGCATCCCATTCTTCTCCCTTCTTACTATATCCCTAATTATTTTTATCTATTTGTATCTATTATGCAAAAAATATGACAAATTTACTATCGAATTAACTTACGTAAACCTTACAATGTTGTAAGGTTTATAAAAAAGGCCCCATCTACATACAGATGAGGGCTATTAAAAAGTAGTTGGTTTTTCATTCTTCATTACATTACAAACAGAAAGTAATATAGTGAGACTTTCTAATTACACTATATGAAATTCAATAGCTTTTAACTATCGAATTACATTACAGAAGACTTACATGTTTGTAAGCTAGGTGTAATGTAATTCGATAGTTTCCCTTATCAATATTTCGTACAATAAATTTAGAAAGTAAGCCAAATAAGAAGAACACTCACATAACCAAATTGCATTGTTAGTAGCCACTCTTCTTATACCTTTCACTCATGCTACTACAATGTACCCCCTTCCCCTTTATATAATAAAAAAAGCCTTGGTCCATATGGACCAAGGCTTTTTCACATACACTAAAATACCCCTACCTAGTATTTTTATTTTCGACAAAAAATAGGTGGGGGTATAATCCGCTATCTCATCGCTAAAAGTTTACTCTTTGCATTAATGGGAATATTTTCAGCTTCAATTTCTTCAATTGACTCGCCGTAGCGTCCTTTTGCGTACACTTTTAATGTTTCATCTCTCTTTAACATATGCTTAACAGTCTTCTTTATTTTTTGTTCTCTTCCACGTTCGTCAAATGCAATAAATTCATATTCATACCACTCATCGCCAATATGCTGACCAATTGTATTCACAACCGTATAGTATTCTTTCGTCTTATAAAATGGATTATATTTATCGATAACCGGTCCAAGTTTCGTAGGTAGTAACATTATTACTATGACTATCATCGCTATTATAGTAGTGATCATTTTTTTCTTCATAATAAACATTCCTCCTCTGCAGGATATATATACATCCATTTTAAAAAGAAGGAATACAATCTACTATTGAATCTCATTACATTACACTTACATTTTTGTAAGAATTAAAAAAAGGTGAACGAATTTACTCGTTCACCTTTTAGCTCGCTTTAAAGCCCCCACCAAGTACATCACGTACATCATGGATAACGACGAAAGCATCGTCATCTACTCGACTAATAACTTGCTTTAACTTAACAAGCTCTTGTTTATTAATAACAACATATAAAACTTCTTTATTTTTACCAGTATATCCGCCGCGCCCTTCTAATACAGTAACGCCGCGTGTCATGTTTTTCGTAATAGCCTCACGTATTAACTCTGGTTGATTTGAAATAATTGTAACAGCCGTTTTTGTGTCCATTCCTTCTACAATGAAATCAATTACTTTCGCTCCGATGAATACTGCAACAAGTGTGTACATCGCTTTTTCTTGCCCTATTATAAATACGGAACCAGCAATTACAACGATATCAATAATAAGTACACCTTTACCGACGCTCCAACCTAAATATTGATTTGCTAACCGTGCTAAAATTGCCGATCCCCCTGATGTACCTCCAGCTTTGAACATACAGCCTAATCCGATACCGACAAATACACCAGCAAATAGTGCCGCTAATAAAGTATCACTATTTACATGATACTCAATATGTTCCGTAACATATAAAAACAAAGATGTTTCTACAATCCCTAAAATTGTATAAACCATCGTTTTCTTATCAAAAAATTTATAACCAACAGCTAGTAAAATTGCATTTATAGCAAAGTTCACAACCCCTGGTGACCAATCAAATAAGTAGTACGTAACAACCGTTAAACCAATAATTCCACCTTCCGATAAACGGTTTGGAATTGCAAAGTAATTAATACCAATTGCGAATAATAATGAACCAATTGTAATTAGTGTCATTTCCTTTATACGTTGATTAACCATAGTTCATACCCTCCCCCCATTTGACATTGTATCACTATCTCCTAGAGGTTTAGAAGTTGTTTTTATTCCGCATTTTACCTCATAAAGACCAGGATATTATGTTTAAACAGAGGGGTGATTAATTATTCACATTTGCTCTAACTATACGGACAAATTGCTCCACATTCCCCTTCTGAATATACTTAGCTCGGATGGTTTCATGATTACAAATAAATTCGAAATACGGGCGAAAAACTATGCTATCTATATGCAAATATGAGTACTCTTTAAATGTTGAAGGATAGTATGGAAATTTTCCGTAAAACAGGAGACGTCTAGTAGTCGCAACAAAAATCCCATGTTGATAACATAACGTGAAATGATCCTTCTCAAAAACCCCCACCACAAAGGCTAAAACATTTTCGTCATTCCCTAAAAACTTTTTTATACTTAATAAAAGTTCATTCATGCATTTCCCTCCAAATACTATTTTTGAAAAGAATCCATGGATTGTTACAAACCGGTTTAACCCCTTTATAAAGTATGAAACGCGTTTCCTGTCAAAGGTATTTCAAAAAATAATCCGTTATGCACTTATACACATAACGGATTAAAACTACACTGTAGATCGCTCCACAAGTTCATATGGAATTTCCACCTTTTCTTGTTTAGAACTTTCAGCATTTGTTTGCCGATAAAACATTTCAAAGGCTTTTTTACCTATTTCCTTTAAATTTTGATCAATAGTTGTAAGTTGTAACACTTGCGAGATAGGTTGATTATCAAAGCCAATAATTGCTAAATCCTCAGGAACTTGAATACCTAATTTTTCAGCTTCTGTCATAACCCCAATCGCAACTTCATCTCCTGCTACTATTAATGCTTCAGGAAGATGCTGCATCTCCTTTAATTTATGAGCCACTCTCACACCATCTTCTAACGTAAAACATTCTGTGAAAATCCATTCTTCATTCACTTCTTCATCTATAGATTGCAATTGACGCTTATACACATCAAAACGCTTTTGACTACTCGGTCCTAGCTTTCTCCCCGTGCAATAACCAATTTTTTTATAACCTTTTTCAATAAGATGATTCATTCCTAGCTGGAAAGCTGCCGAATGATTTGTATATACACTTGAGATATTTGAAATATCATTGTCTTCACAAGCAATGATTGTGCCGTATGAAGCATACGGTTCTATCATTTCCCAATCATTTGCACGTGAACAAATAATAAGGCCATCTAATTGTTTCGTTTTTAACATATGTAAACTTTTCATTTCTTCTTTTTTATTATAGTTTGTTTGGCAAAGTAGCACCTTGTAGTTATGAGTTAACGCTCCCTCCATCATTCCCCCTACCATTGCATCGAAGCTCGGGTGATTAATGTAAGGGAGAATTACACCAACAATATTCGTCTTTCCTTTTGATAAATGAACAGCATTTGCGTTTTGTGAGTAATTCAACTTCTCAACTATCTCTATAACCGCTTTCCTTTTTTCTTCACTTACATACGGATGATCATTCAATACTCTCGAAACAGTCGTAACTGAAACTCCCGCCATCTTTGCAATATCTTTAATATTAGCCATACATTCACCTCTACTTTTAAATTAATAAATTCCATGAACATATGTCAAACCTTCTCATCATTACACCTTCATTCATTTTTCTTACAAAAGTGTAATTTTCCTGTAAGCTAATTCGATAGTTACTTCTTGCGATATTTCATACAATTAAGTCAGAAACAGGGCAACCATTATTCGAAAA
>NZ_JAQFUL010000067.1:0-27702 GCF_027716265.1 Bacillus cereus group sp. Bc031 | reverse complement strand
TTTTTCTCTCATTATACAAGAAAGACCCTATAGAATAGACTTTTTTTTAAGTGTCTATTCTATAGGGTACATTTTACGGGCTCTTCTTCCTTTTTCTTGTATGTATTTGCGCTAATGGTTATAACGAACACCTTTTTTGAGAAGAGTAGAAAATGAATCAGCATGAATAGGCTTGCTGTAGTAGTAGCCTTGAATCAATTGACAATTATTTTTTTGAAGGAAACTCACGTGTTTTTTCGTTTCTACACCTTCAGCGATAACTGACATTCCTAATGTATTTGCTAATGTGATGATTGTTTTAATAATTTCCATTCCATCGTCACATGTTTCAGACATTGTAATAAATTCTCGTGGAATTTTTAACGTATCGATTGGATATAAAGGTAAGTAAGCTAGCGAAGAATAGCCTGTACCAAAGTCGTCGATTGAAATGTGAATCCCTAAACTTTTTAGTGTACGCAGTTTTATCAATGTTTCTCGCTCATCCATCATTGCAATTCGCTCTGTTAACTCAAGATCGAGAGAACTTGCTGGTAAACCTGTATTTGCTAAAGTAGAAGAAATAGACTTTACAAAATCCTCTTGTTCAAATTCTTTAGCAGATAAATTCACACCTATTTTTAAATGTGAATATCCGAGTGAGTGCCAACGTTTCATTTGCTCACAAGCCTGCTCTAATGTCCATTTTCCTATTGGAATGATTTGTAGTGTTTCTTCTGCAATCGGAATAAACTCGTATGGAGAAATAACGCCTAATTCGGGATGATTCCACCTGATTAGAGCTTCTGCACCGATAATTTTATTAGATTCACTATTAACTTGAGGTTGATACAAAAGGAATAATTCTTCATTTTGTATTGCATTTGGTAAATCTTTCTCTAATCGTAATCGTCTTTCAATTTTTTTAGCGATTACATCGTCATAAATAGAGACAGCGTTAAGCTCTTTTGCCTTTGCATCATACATTGCAACATTAGCGTTTTTCAAAAGTGTAGCGGTATCGATTCCAGAATGTGGATAAATAGCGATGCCGATACTCAGTGATAAAGTTAATGTATATTCATGTATGACAAACGGCTTTTCTATGCTTTCAAATAATTGGTTACATAACTCGAATAAGGCATATTCGTCAGTATAATTTTCAATTAAGATTGTAAACTCATCACCACCAATTCTTGACAGATGAGTATGTGATGGAAGACATGATTGGAATCGCTTTGCAACTTCTTCTAATATGTAATCTCCGGCCGAATGTCCAAGTGTATCGTTGATTGCTTTAAAGCGATCGAAGTCTAAATATAATAATGCAAACTCGTTTTCTGTTTTTTTAGCACTTTTTATAACTTTTTTTAATTTCTTATGGAAAAAGGCACGGTTCCCAATTTTCGTTACAGTATCATGGAATGCTAAATATTTAATTTCTTCTTGCTGTTTTTTTAGTGCAGTAATATCTTTCACCATAATATAGCTTCCTGAAATTTGACCGTCTATCATAATAGGGACGATGGTAACGTATAAAAAATAAGTAAAGCCATCTTTATATTGAGAACTAAGTTGTATGGATGCCGATTCTTGTTGTTTCACTTTTTCTAATGCTGATGCTAGTTTATGTTTATCTTCATCTAAAATAATCGAAAAACAAGTTTCACCAAGTAACTCATCCGTTGGTGCACCGAGTAGTATACTTCCAGCTTTATTTACATTTAAGAATACGCCATTTAAATCAATTGTAAAAATAGGGTCAGGATGATATTCATATAATGATTTGAATTTTTGTTGCTTTTGAGATAGAGCCTCTGATTTATGAACTAAATCTGAAGTTCGTAATCTAACTTTTTCTTCCAATTGGGCATTGAATACTTGTAAACGTTTGGTTAGAGAATTGTTTTGCATACGTACAATAGAATGACGAATGAGTACGAAAATAAAAGCAATACAATTTCCCGTAATGAGAATGGAAGATGCTGTTTGTTCTTTTAACGTAAACCCGATTAGTATTGCAACAGCAAGATAGGGAAATACAACTAAAGCCTTTTTTCCTATTATAGGGTTTACAATGAAATAATTTTTATGACTATTACGATCTTCTGAAATAGATCCAGCTATTGCAATAAGTAATATAGGTATTCTATATAAAAGACGTAATAGTGTTATCGTTTCAGTTGATAAATGGTTATGTAAGTAAAAATAAATATAGTTAAAAGTTGCAGAACTTATTAATACAAAAATAAAGATATAAATTTTCCGTTTAGAATTAAAAATTGTTGGACGGAAAAAGAGACTAACACCTAGTAGAAGAAATAATAAATCTGCAATTGGATATAGAAATGAAAGGAAAACATCTCCTAGTGAAAGAGAGAATATATTTAAATTTGGTTGATTAAATAAATACCACTCAATGTGAATATGGAAGTAAGTACTATGCATATATCACAAATAAAGAACGCTTTTTCCCATTTATCGCATTCTTTTAGGATTTTATAGCAGAAAGCGATAAGACAGAAGAGTAGAAAAAGCATATAAAACACATCAGAAATAGTAAAACGATGTATTGGAATTTTGAAGAAACTCTCTTGATATGTATATACTATTTTTCCTAATAAAAAACTACCAATTGCTCTCGTGATACATATCCAAAACGGATTTGAACTAACTTTTTTAGAATATATAGAATAAATGAGTGATACAAATGTAATGGCTTCAACAATAAGGGAAGCAAAGCGTACATCCGAATTTGAAAAATGAGTGGGGAACAGATAGAAAAACATAAAATAGATTGAATAACACATTAATGTTCCAATTAATATACATAGCTGTAAATTTTTATTTAATTCCAATAAAATCACCTTCTTTAATTATGCACTATATTCGTAATATCTATACATAATAATATTATTTAAGAATTGTATCAGATTTCCTTATAAAAATCATGTTTATAAGGAAGTTTTGAAAAGTGTAATTGCTCTAAAAAATGAAAAATATTGCATTTGATAGTATATACTGTATAAAGATTTTAAATAGAAATTGTATATTTAGTCATCTTTTGAATTGTAAAGGTTTTTTAGTGATTTGAAAGTAGAGAGGCAAAATTGCATATAAAATGATAAAGGCTTTTTTGAATTTTAATTTTTGACTGATAGAGGTTATTTTAAGTAAGACCTTTGTATGTATTTATTCTTATACTAATGAGTAATTTCAAAAATGTGTTACGTATGTACAATAATACGTAACACATTTTTGAAATTTTTAGTATGGGAGGAAAATCATGAAAAATTTGGTGAAGTTTCGAATTGCACGTCCGACGAATAAGTTTGAAGAGGTTATAGCATTCTATGAAAAAGGATTAGGCTTAAAACGTATAGGTGAATTTTACGATCATGAAGGTTATGATGGGGTCATGTTTGGGCTCCCAGATGAAGAGTATCATTTAGAATTTACAAGACATATTGATGGGAGTCCTTGTCCAGCTCCGACAAAAGATAATTTACTTGTATTTTATATGAGTGAAGATAGTGAAATGAAAAAGGTGAGTAAAAGGCTGCATGCATTGGGATACGATGAAGTGGAACCAGAAAATCCATATTGGAAAGATAAGGGGATAACGATTGAGGACCCAGATGGTTGGAGAATTGTGTTGATGAAAATAGAAGAATAAGGGGTAACAAAACTGATAAGAACAAGGTTTCAAATTGGATAGGGTAAAATAAATCAGCTTTCTTCTAGGAAATAAAAATAGAAGGAAGCTGATTTATTTTTAGTCTGAAAATTTAAATTTGACAATCAATTGTAGGGGATGTAAATTGGGAACGTGTATTCTTATAAATTTGATAGTGTTGCCATTCAAAAGGAATGTATAAATAGGGAGGATTTTTTATGTTATTTCGAATTGAAGATGCAGAAATATACTATGAAATTGTTGGAGAAGGAAAACCAGTCATTATCATACATGGCTGTGCTCCTGACCATAGGTTAATGATGAAATGTATGGAATCAGTATTTCAAAAAGATGAAGGTTATAAGCGAATATATATTGATTTACCTGGAATGGGAAAGTCGAACGCTCCAGATTGGATAAATAGTTCAGATCATATATTAGAAGTGTTAACTATGTTTATTGAAGAAATCATTCCAAAGGAAGATTTTTTACTAGTAGGAGAGTCTTTCGGTGGATATTTAGCTAGAGGGATACTTTCAAAAATGTTTGAGAGAGTCAATGGACTATTATTAATATGTCCTGTGGTTGTTGCGATGCAAAAAGAAAGATGTTTACCGGATAAACAGATAATTGTACAAGATAAGGAGTTTTTAAATACGTTAACTTCTACCGAAAGAGAAGAATTTAGCGAGTTAGCAGTAGTAGCAAATGAATATACATATAAGCGATTTCAAGAGGAAATTAAGCCGGGGTTAGATGTTGCTAATTATGAGTTTATTGAAAGGTTGCAAAAAAATTACTCTCTTACTATAGATTTTCACCGTAAGAAATATGAGAAACCTGTTCTGTTATTAGCCGGAAGACAAGATATATCGGTAGGTTATCAAGATATTATAGAAATTATTGATGATTACCCAAGAGCGACATTAGCGGTGTTAGATATGGCAGGGCATAATTTGCAAATTGAACAGCCTGAATTATTTGAGAGTTTAGTAGGAGAATGGATTAGACGAACAAATCAGCAAAGTTTATAAAAAACGAATGAATATTTTCAAGGAGGAAGTATGAATACATATATTTATATGGTTAGGCATGGTGAATCACCAAAATTAGAAGGGAGTGAAAGAACACGGGGATTAACTGAAAAGGGAAGTTTAGACGCTCATAGAGTAACGGACATATTAAAAGCAGAGGCAATTGATACTTTTATTTCAAGTCCGTATAAAAGGGCTGTGTTAACGATAGAAAAAGCAGCCAATTTCTATGAAAAAGAAGTATTAATATATGAAAATCTCAAAGAGTGTATGTTTTTAAGTGAGAATCAGGTTATATCAGATAAAGAAGTGTATCCACTTGTAAAGAAGATGTTCTCTAATCCGGATTTTGCACGAACGGAAGGAGAGTCATATACGGATTGCCAGAGAAGAGTAGTGAAAGTATTAAGAGAAATCTTAATGGATTTTCAAGGACAAAAAATTGTAATTGGTACACATGGGCTTGTCATGACATTAATGATGAACTATTTTGATGAACAATATGATTTTGAATTTTTAATGAATACGTCAAAACCAGATATATATAAGATGGAATTTAATGAAGAACAATTAATGAATGTAGAGAGATTATGGAAAGCGGAATAAAGTTGGTTGTATGGATTTTGTTGTAAAAGTTACTTTTATAGCAAAATCTTTTTTATTTCAATAGAAAGCATTTTTATCAACTATTTTTAGAATGTTAAATCAATAAGTAATTATTCAGTTTCTGAATAATATAATTAAAAATTGGTTTAAGCAAACAATTTTAAATGTGACAAAACTCCAAACGTTGGATTTATATTCAATAGGAGAAAAAGATGTAGAAGTTTGTCTTACTGTCCTCGTTTACTTTTTATTTCATTACATATAGGCTTTGTGGTGTAAGGGAGGACATCACCTTTACGCAAAATCTATAAGGAGGTCATTGTAATGAAACAAATTAAAAAGTTTGCGGGAGTTGCTTTAGCGGGGACGATTGGATTAAGTGGACTACTGTTTTTAGAACCAAGTATAAGCGCTGCGGAATCACAGCAAGTGAAAGAGGAGAATTTCAATGCAATTGATGTATCGATGAATCTAAATGAATTATATGTATTAAGTGGCAGAAGCATTGATATTCTTTCTGGAGATAAAGAAGCAATTCAGCTAAATAAATACACAATTCGTTTTAGTAAACCCGGGAAGTACATTATTAGGGTAAATGGTTGTATTTATAACGATGTATATACTTTTATTGTGAATGGTTAGTATATCTTCTTAAATTATGGAATAAAAAAGAAACGCCCTATTTGCGGTGAGAATCGTAAATAGGGTGAATTTATTTGTATTAAATTGTACTTTAAACATGTTCACTAATTTTCTTTTTGTTATGTAGAGTATGTAAAAGTGTTTGAAATACCTTAAATGATTGCTGAAAGATTGGACTTTGAATAAAGGTATACAGAAAAGTTACGATAAAAACAGGACCACCTAGCATAAATCCAATAACTAGTACAATGCATTCTACAATGATTCGAGCACGGCTAATAGATAGACCTGTTTTGTCGGAAATAGTAAGCATGAATCCATCACGAGGTCCAGCACCAATTCCAGCCGCAACATACATACCTCCACCGATACCTGTAATGGCAATACCAGAAAATAAAATGAGTAAGTTTATCCATAAATAATCACTAGCGTTTGGAAGAATATTTGATTGTAAGAAAAAGTCCATAATGGGACCGATAAGTAGTGCATTTAAAAATGTTCCCACATTTATATATTTTCGATCTACTAGTAAAGAAATGAGAACGAGACATAACCCACATATGACACTCCACGTACCAATCGTCCATCCAAACCTTTGGTAGAGAGCCATATTTAAAACTTCCCAAGGATGTAAACCGAGAAATTTTACTTTGACTGCAAGAGCATTTCCAAGCCCAAAGAAGATTAACCCTAAGAAAAAAAGAAAATAGCGAAAGAGAGTTAGCCTCATTTTTAAAACCTCCCATATTGTATAATTATGTATATTACATGTAAGGGTTTTAATGTACAAATTTTACGACTTTTCAGCCGGTATTTAAAATAGCTAAAATACAAATGAAATATATGTATTCACAGTCAAAAAAGTTAAAATATTTCGTCTCAAGGATTATAATAGAGAAAGAAGTATAAAAGGGAGTGAATGAATTTGAAACAAGAACTTATTGAAAGATTTACGAGATATGTAAAGATTGATACGCAATCAAATGAAGACAGTCATACAGTGCCAACAACACCAGGACAAATTGAGTTTGGTAAGTTATTAGTTGAAGAGTTAAAAGAAATTGGGTTAACAGAAGTAACGATGGATGATAACGGATATGTAATGGCAACACTTCCGGCTAATACGGATAAGGATGTTCCTGTAATCGGCTTTTTAGCACATTTAGATACAGCAACAGACTTTACTGGAAAAAATGTAAAACCACAAATTCATGAAAACTTTGACGGGAACGCAATTACATTAAATGAAGAGCTTAATGTTGTATTAACGCCAGAACAGTTCCCAGAATTACCGTCTTATAAAGGACATACGATTATTACAACGGACGGTACAACACTGTTAGGAGCAGATGATAAAGCTGGTCTTACAGAAATTATGGTTGCAATGAATTATTTAATACATAATCCGCAAATTAAACATGGGAAAATTAGAGTTGCGTTTACGCCGGATGAAGAAATTGGCCGCGGCCCAGCGCATTTTGATGTAGAAGCGTTTGGCGCTTCATTTGCTTATACGATGGATGGAGGTCCATTAGGTGGTTTAGAGTATGAAAGCTTTAATGCTGCAGGTGCTAAGTTAACGTTTAACGGAACGAATACACATCCTGGAACAGCGAAAAATAAAATGCGTAACGCAACTAAACTTGCTATGGAGTTTAATAGCTATTTACCAGTAGAAGAGGCACCAGAATATACAGAGGGGTATGAAGGATTCTATCATTTACTTTCTTTAAATGGTGATGTTGAGCAAAGTAAAGCGTATTATATTATTCGAGATTTTGATCGTGAAAATTTTGAAGCGCGTAAACATAACGTTGAAAATATTGTGAAGCAAATGCAAGAGAAGTATGGACGAGATGCAGTCGTTTTAGAAATGAATGATCAATACTATAACATGCTTGAAAAGATTGAACCAGTGAGAGAAATTGTTGATATTGCATATGAGGCAATGAAAAGTTTAAATATCGAACCAAATATTCATCCGATTCGCGGTGGAACAGATGGATCACAATTATCGTATATGGGATTACCAACCCCAAATATTTTCACAGGTGGTGAAAACTATCACGGTAAATTTGAGTATGTTTCGGTAGATGTTATGGAAAAAGCTGTTCAAGTTATTATAGAAATTGCAAGACGATTTGAAGAACAAGCTTAAAAAAGAACCAAGTAGTGCAAAAACGCTACTTGGTTTTTTAGTATAATACTCGCCACAAATAAAAAGTTGCGTAAGACTCCCAGTTGATCCAATTTGCCGCAAAATCTTTTATTTCCTGTTTAGTCGGTTTACTTTTAGAACCTGTTATATATTTAATTGCATTGTGCAAACCAACATCGTCAATTGGAAAAGCGGAAGGGAATCGTAAACAGCGCATTAAAACATAGTGAGCGGTCCACGGACCTATACCATGTATAGCAGTTAATTGTTTTTCAGCAATCTTTACATCTTGTGTTTGTAGTAAAGATTCTTTTGATAGTTTTCCTTCTGTAATAAGCTTTGCAATACCGATTAAATATTCACATTTTCTAGTCGTCATTTTTAAATTTTTGAGATCCTCTACGTGTAAATTGGCAATTGTTTCATGTGATGGGAATATCCAATGCTTTCTATCGTTCCATTCTACATAACTTCCAAATGTCTCGACTAATCTTCTTTTTAGTGTATAAGCATAAGTGAGGTTAATTTGCTGTCCGATAATTCCCCAGGAAAGTGCCTCAAATAAGTCTGGAATACCTAAAGTACGAAGGCCATAATATTGTTCAATTGGTCTTTGAAGGAGTACATCATGTTTAGCTAATGTATAAAAGGGAGCTAAATCAGTAGTTAAATCAAACCATTCAGTTACATAGTTAGCTACAGCATCGCGTATCGGTTTTGCAGAGATATAGGTTTCTCCTAAAAAACGTATTTGAATAGTATCATCCGCATTCATACTAATTTCAACTAAAGGATTTACATCGTGAACAGGGATAACTTTATAAATTTTGTTATCTTCAATGTGGAACATACATTCATTGTTAGAACGGGATAGATAGCGTAAATTTTCTTGAAAACTAAATTCTGTTGGAACTGTTAAAGTTAATGCGTTACTATATTCGGCTGTCATATGAATTCCACCTGTAATTTTTCTAATGCAAGCAATTCTTTCTTCATTTCTAATCCCCCTCTAAAACCAGTTAGTTTACCATTCTTTCCAATAACACGGTGGCAAGGAATCATAATGAGAATTGGGTTGGCAGCAATAGCAGACGCAACGGCACGTACCGCTGTAGGTTTTTGAATTTTATCTGCAATTTCTGTATAAGAATATGTTTTTCCATAAGGAATTTCACGTACCGTACTCCAAACAGATAATTGAAATGCAGTTCCGTAAGCAGCGATAGGGGATGTAAAGGTTTCTCTCTTGTTTTCTAAATACTCGATAATTTCTTTTGTATATATTTGTAAGTAATCTGGACTATGGATCAATATATGTTGAGGCAGTTTTTTTCTAGCCCATATATTTACTTCTTCAAAGGTTTCGTTTTGTGATCCAATGAAACATAGTCCAGTTTCAGTTGCAGCAATATGAAACTTCCAATTTGCATGTGTCAGTAGCGTCCAATATATATAATTATTTTTGTAAGAATTCATTATTGTATCCCTCTTTCATTTCATTCTTTTTTCGATATTCAGTAGGGGTAAATCCAGTTTTCTTTTTAAATAAAGTTGCGAAATATTCTGGGTTTTCTATCCCGACGGCAGTACTAATTTCTTTAATGGGTTGATTTGTGTGTAAAAGGTGTTCTGCTGCTTTAACAATTCTGAACTGCTGTATATATTCTATCGGACTTATTCCTGTCATTTTTTTGAAAGTGCGTTGTAAATGAAAGGGGCTACCATGGCACATTTCCGCAAGTATGTCTAGAGTTAATAATTCATCAAAGTGTTTTTCGATATACTCTTTAATTTGTTCTACCCACTCTTCATTAGGTAAAGTGAGCCCATTTGGTTTACAACGTTTGCACGGGCGAAAGTTTTCACTTAATGCTTGCTCTGCATGATGAAAAATTCGTACATTGTTTTTATTCGGTATTCTTGATTTGCATGACGGTCGGCAAAAAATCCCGGTTGATTTCACGGCATAAAAGAATTTGCTATCATAGGAAGAATCATTATGAATAATTGCTTGCCAATGCTCATTTGTTAACGTAACTCCTTCATTGTGCAAAGAACATCACCTCTGAAATTAGTATAACCTGAATAAAGTGTGTATGTATGTATTCATAAATGTAAGAGCAAGATTACAAAGGTGAAAATATTGGATGGCGTTTAGATTATTTTGTTGTTTCCTAGAGAATGAAAGACCAAATAACAGCGGCGAAAATTAATAGTGAAGTAATGGGGTCAGACCATTGCCCAGTTGAATTACATATAAATTTCTAAAAAAAGAAGTATCTACCTAACATGAGGCGGATACTTCTTTTTTAATTCAGTTTGTTAAAATTTTTCAAATCTTTCTTGAAATAATTACATATTAAATATATAATTAGTAACGATAATCATTATCAATAAAAAAGATTATCAATGGGTGAGGTATAAAAGAATTATAGCTTAGGGGAAGTGAACGAGAATGAGTTCTGGATAGAATTATTAATCTAATAAAATATATATGTAGGACAAGTTTCATATAGTTAAATTTTATTGAGAATATAGTTTGGAAATTCGAGAGGAGATATTTAAAGATGAATAAGAAGTTATTTACATTAGGTATGGTAACAGTTTTAAGTGTAGGACTAGCAGCATGTAATAGTGCGGATAAAACTTCAGGAGAAAAAACTCAACAGACAAAGGCTAGTGAGACGAAAAAAGACGAAAAACGAAAAATTACATATTTAGGTAAAGAATATACAGTGCCAGCAAAAGTAGATAAAATTGCAACAGCTAGTTTAGAGTCAATGGAAGATGCAGCAGTACTTGGAATTAAACCAGTTGGTGCGATTACGGTTGGTGGTAAATTACCAAAGTATCTGGAGAAAGATTTAGAAGGTGCGAAATCTGTTGGTGAGAAAATGCAACCAAATTTCGAAACATTACTTCAATTAAAACCAGACGTTATTACATCTAGTACGAAATTCCCAGCAGAAACAGCTGAAAAGTTTACGAAAGTAGCTCCTACATTCCCGGTATCACATGTTTCAACAAATTGGGAAGATAACTTAAAGTTAATGGGGGAATTAACTGGTAAAAAAGATAAAGCTGAAAAAATTATTAAAGATTACAATGCGGACGCTGAAAAAGCAAAAGCAAAATTAGGAGATAAGTTAAAAGACAAAAAAGTCCTTGTAATCAGACTAAGAGCAAACGAATTATTCCTATACCCAGAAGGAGTATACTTCAACCCTGTAATTTATAAAGATCTTGGATTAACTGTTCCAGAACAATTGAAAACTGTAAAAGCACAAGAGAAAATTTCATTTGAAAAACTTGCTGAACTAAACCCAGATTATATTTTCTTACAATATGAAACAACTGAAAATAAAAACCCGAAAGTGCTAGAAGAAATTGAAAATAATCCAATTTGGCAAAGTATGAATGCTGCGAAAGAAAAGAAAGTATTTGTAAACGTTGTTGATCCAATGGCACAAGGTGGTACTGCTTGGAGTAAAACAGCGTTCTTAAAAGAAACAGTGAAAAATTTATCTAAATAATACAATAAGTAAGGTGCGTTGAATGATATGCAGAAAACAAATGCAGTACCAGTAACTATATTATGTATAGCACCCATACTCATCTTATTTACAGTTATACTTTCTATTTTGTATGGGGCGAAAAGTATTGATGCTGAAACGGTGTGGAACGCGTTATTTCATTTTGATTCAAGTGATGTAAATCATAATATTATTATTACTTCACGTTTACCAAGGGTAGTTGCAGCTCTTTTAGTTGGAGCATTTCTAGCCATATCAGGAGCACTTATGCAGGGGATGACAAGAAACTATCTTGCATCCCCTTCTATTATGGGTGTGACGGATGGGGCAGCTTTTGTTATTACACTTTGTATGATTTTTCTTCCGGGAATGTCATCGATTGGTATGGTTGTATGTTCAATGATTGGTTCTGCATTAGGAGCCGGTATCGTATTTGGTTTTGGTTCGCTCCTTCAAAATGGTTTATCGCCAGTTCGGTTAGCGATTATTGGGACAGTTATTGGAACATTTTTAAGCAGTGTGTCTGCTGCAATGGCTTCATACTTCCAAATTTCTCAAAATGTTAGTTTTTGGTTTAATGCAAAATTAGACCAAGTAGACCCTAATATCATTAAAATTACGATACCGTTTGGGATAATTGGAATAGTTTTAGCGCTGTTAATATCAAAATCTATTACGATTCTTTCTTTAGGAGAAGAAGTTTCTATTAACCTAGGGCAGCGTACAAAACTAGTTAAAGCGATGGCTATTTTATCAGTTATCTTTTTAACAGGAACGGCAGTTGCTTTAGTGGGGAAAGTTGGTTTTGTAGGTTTAATTATTCCGCACATTACTCGCTTTATAATTGGGGTAGATTATAAGTGGATTTTGCCATGCGCAGGCGTTATTGGCGGCGTTTTTCTAGCGTTATGTGATATTTTAAGTAGGTTTGTAAACTATCCATTTGAAACACCGATTGGAGTCGTTACCTCCTTAATTGGAATTCCTTTCTTCCTTTATTTAATCCGTACAAGAGGAGGAGAGAGACATGCTTAAAAGTTCAAGTCAACGTTTTGGAATGACGATGGGGATTAGTATATTTTTAATACTATGTGCTATTTATATTAGTTTAACGAATGGTACGTTTGATATTACGATTACAGATGTATGTAAAACACTCCTTAGAATAGATCCAGTACCAGACCATGATTTAGTTATTTTTGAGTTTCGTCTCCCGCGCATCATAATTGCGGGATTAGTAGGGGTAGGTCTCGGTGTTGCAGGTGCTGTTATTCAAGGAATTACGAGAAATGGATTGGCAGACCCAGGTATTTTAGGAGTTAATGCAGGAGCAGGAACAGCAATCGTCATTTTTATGTTTTTCTTCCAAGGGCAATTAAAAAGCACAGACTGGGTTTCTATTATGATGATGCCAATGTTTGGTTTAGTAGGCGGATTAGGTGCAGCTATCATCATTTATCTGTTTTCTTGGAAAAATGGTAAGTTAGATTCGCAGCGTCTTTTATTAACAGGGATTGCGATTGGATCAGGATTTGGAGCCTTTTCTATGTATTTATCACTCAAAATGAAGTCAACCGATTTCGAGATGGCTGCAGTTTGGGTGTCAGGCAGTATATATAGTGCAAACTGGAAGTATATTATTGCAATGTTACCGTGGCTTATCATACTGATTCCACTTATACAAAAGAAAGCTTATTTATTAGATTTATTTCAATTGGAAGAAACGAGTATTACAAGTTTAGGTGTTTCAGTAGAAAGAGAGAAATCAATTTTACTACTAAGTAGTATCGGACTTGTAAGCGCATGTGTTGCAGTTTCAGGAAGTATTGGTTTCATCGGATTAATGGCACCGCATATAGCGAAAAGACTTGTCGGTATTCAGCATAAGCATATCATTCCTACGTGCGGAGTAATTGGAATGTTTCTTGTAATTGCTTCAGACTTTATCGCAAAAACAGTTTTCACACCTGTAGAGTTACCAGTTGGAATCGTTATTTCTATTGTCGGTGTACCTTATTTCTTATATTTACTTTATAAGGCGAAAGCGTAAGAGGAGGAATAAAAGTGAGTATTTTAAGTGCGAAAAATTTAGAAACAAGTTATGAAAAGCTTACAGTGTTTCGCGATTTAAATGTGGAAATACAAGAAGGAAAAGTAACGACAATTATAGGACCAAATGGGTGCGGTAAATCGACACTGTTAAAAACGATGGGAAGAATTTTAAAGCAAAAGAGTGGTAAAGTATATTTGCAAGGACAAGATTTACATACAATTCCAACGAAAGAAATTGCGAAGCAGTTAGCTCTACTTCCGCAAACTCCAATTGCACCAGGAGAGCTTAAAGTAGAAGAATTAATTTCTTATGGACGTTATCCACATCGAAATAATGTAAATAAGTTAACTTCAAAAGATAAAGAGATGATTGACTGGGCATTAGATATAACGAAAACTTCTGCATTTCGAACGAGACAAATTGCAAATTTATCAGGTGGTCAACGACAAAAGGTATGGCTAGCGATGGCTTTGGCACAAGAGACAGAAGTGTTGTTATTAGATGAGCCAACTACATATCTTGATATGTCTCATCAATTAGATGTATTACAAATTGTGGAGAAATTAAATAAAGACCATAATTGTACGGTCGTTATGGTATTACATGATATTAACCATGCAGCAAGGTTTTCAGATGAAATTATTGCAATGAAGGAAGGAGAAATCGTTACAACTGGTAGCCCAGAAGAAATCATTACAAATGAAGTGTTAAAAGAAGTATTTCATATTGATGCACGTGTCATGATTGATCCGTATAATGGGTCTCCTGTTTGCTTCGGTTATGATAGCATTGTATTTCAAGAAGAAAAAGTAGAAATATATGTAACGAGTTAAGAAGGGGGGATATAAGATGAACACTACGATTGAAAAACAGCAGATTGTAACATCTAATACTGAACAGTGGAACATGTATTCAAAATTAGATGGTAAGGAATATCAAATTCATATTTCAAAGCCGAGGCAACCAGCACTGGATTCAGGATATCCTGTCATTTACGTATTAGATGGTAATGCCTTTTTTCAAACATTCCATGAAGCGGTTAAAATACAATCAGTTAGAGCGGAAAAAACAGGTGTTTCACCAGCCATTATAGTAGGTATTGGTTATCCAATCGAAGGGGCATTTTCAGGTGAAGAAAGATGTTATGATTTTACGCCTAGCGTAATTTCAAAAGATGCGGCTTTAAAACCAGATGGTAAACCTTGGCCTAAAACAGGAGGAGCACATCATTTCTTTACTTTTATTGAAGAAGAATTAAAGCCGCAAATTGAAAAGAATTTTGAAATTGATAAAGGAAAGCAAACACTATTTGGGCATTCTTTAGGTGGACTATTTGCTTTACATATATTATTTACAAACATAAATGCCTTTCAAAATTATTTTATTAGTAGTCCATCTATTTGGTGGAATAACCAATCTGTGCTTGAAAAAGAAGGGAATCTTATAAATGAATTAAACAAGGCAAAGGTTAAAACAGGAGTATTTCTTACAGTTGGTTCACTTGAACGAGAGCATATGGTTGTAGGGGCAAACGAATTATCAGAGCGCCTTTTCAAAGTAAAACACGATCAGTTTCGATTTACGTTTTATGAGGCGGAAGGGGAGAACCATGCATCTGTTGTACCGACTTCTTTAAGTAAAGGATTGAGGTTTGTTAGTCACATATAGAAGAGGGAAAAGGTGAGCGATTGCTTACCTTTTTTCATTATTGTTTAAAAGCAACGTATCCATCAATTAAAAAGCTAGTGAGAAAGCGAGTAATTTAATATAAACGAGAAACATTCAAATAAACATTTGAATGTTTCTTGTTTATAAGGTATACTACATACATAATCAAATATATATTTGAATAAGAGGTGTTACATATGAGTGAAGAGTATTGTGAACTTTGTTATCATGATGAGCAAAAAGTAAAACATGCAAGTGATATGCTAGAGAAAGAGAATATAAGTAGTGTAGCGAAGATGTTTAAGGCACTTGCAGATGAAACACGTTTAAAAATTGCTTATGCGTTGTATACAGAAAAGGAACTTTGCGTACGTGATGTCGCAAGTATTATTCATAGTAGTATTGCAACAGCTTCACATCACTTAAGACTATTACAAACGATAGGATTGGCGAAAAAGCGTAAAGAGGGGAAACTTGTTTTTTATTCATTAGATGACTCTCACGTAAATGGATTAATTGAATTAGCGTTTAGTCATAGTAGTGAAATAAACAAAAAAGAACTAAATATGTAACAATGCATTTTCATAAAGATACTTCTTTATGAAAATGCAACTTTCAAAGGAGAGGAGATAATAAGTATGGTTAAACTTGTATTAATAAGACATGGACAAAGTGAATGGAATGTTGAAAATCGGTTTACAGGTTGGACAGATGTTGATTTATCAATGAAAGGTATGAAAGAAGCAAGAGAAGCTGGAATAATGCTGAAAGCTAATGGTTTCTCGTTTGATATCGCATATACATCTGTTTTGAGAAGAGCGATGCGTACTTTATGGATTACTCTCGAAGAAATGGATTTGATGTGGATACCTGTTCATAAAACATGGAAATTAAATGAGCGACATTACGGTGCGCTTCAAGGATTAAATAAGGAAGAAACAGCGAGAAAATATGGCGATGAACAAGTAACATTATGGAGACGTTCAACAAATGTACGCCCACCAGCACTTACAAAAGATGACGAAAGATATGAAGCAGCACATCCGAAATATAGAGATGTAAAATATTATGAGTTTCCTCTTACAGAAGATCTAGAAGATACAGAAAAACGAGTTGTTTCCTATTGGAATGAAGAGATAGCTCCTAACGTAAAAGCTGGTAAACAAGTAATTATAGCAGCACACGGCAATACAATACGTGCTTTAGTAAAACATTTAGATCAAATTTCAGATAAAGATATAGAAAATGTGAACATTCCAACAGGAACACCATTGGTTTATGAATTAGATAGCGATTTAAAACCGATATGCTATTATTATTTAACTAGAGAAATAGAAACTTTAGAAGGAAGTTTGGTATAAATATACCCTACCTACGTATTGTATATTTATATCAGAGGTGATTTATAGTGTTATATTATACGGTTGTAAATAAAAAGAATTGTGAGGCATGTGGACTATGTATTTCTATAGCACCTGATATATATCAGGTAGACGGAAGAGGAAAATCATTTGGTGTATTAGATAATAACCAAGGAATAATGGGTATTCCAAAAACTTTCTTGCAAGCAATGTTGGCGGCAAGTGACGGCTGTCCAACAAGTTCGATTCAAATAAGAAAAGAGCCATTTGTAAATAAAATAAAAATTTAATAGTGGAATTATGAAAGACAAACAAAATTAAAAGGAGGTATTTATATGGGACATCATCACGGTCACCAACATCATGGGCATGCTCACGGGCATTCCCATGGCCATCATCATTTTGAGGAAAGTAGGAAAGGTAACAGAAAAGGATTAATTACAGCCTTAGTGATTACAGCAACTATCATGTTCCTTGAATTTTTCGGGGGACTAGTTACAAATAGTTTGGCTTTATTATCTGATTCAGGACATATGTTAAGCGATACAAGTTCCTTATTATTAAGTTTAATTGCTATTGGATTAGCAGCTAGAACGGTTACTTCTAAAAAAACGTATGGATATTATCGTTTTGAGATTTTGGCGGCATTAATTAATGGAATTACGTTATTTGTTGTAGCAGGGCTTATCGTATGGGAAGCAATTGGTCGGTTTTTTGAACCACCAACTGTTTCAAGTGGTCCAATGATGTTAATCGCATCAATTGGTTTACTAGCAAATTTAATTAGTGCATGGGCACTGAGGAGACAAGGTGATGTGAAAAATAATGTAAATTTACGTAGCGCGTATTTACATGTTCTTGGAGATGCTTTAGGGTCAGTGGGAGCATTAGTAGCTGGGGTACTTATGTCGTTATTCTCATGGTATATAGCAGATCCAATTATTTCAGTAGTTGTTGCTTTATTAATTTTAAAGAGCGCGTGGGGAGTAACAAAACATTCCATTCATATACTTATGGAGGGTACACCCGTTGCAATTGAACTAGAGAAAGTGAAGCAAGTGATTAAAGGAGTAGAAGGTGTACGTGATTTACATGATCTTCATATTTGGACAATTACATCTGGACTAGACGCATTAAGCGTCCATGTAATGATTGATAAAAAACAGGATGATCAAGAAGTACTTCAAAATATTATTGATATGTTAAAACAAGAGTTTCATATTGAACATGCTACCATTCAAATTGAAACACTTACTATTAAACATAATGAAATGATCGTCTAATTAAATGTAAGCAAAAGGCTATGGGGAAATTCTCCATAGCCTTTTGTTTGCGTAAGTAGAATTGTCCTTTTTGAAAGTTTTGTTTCAATTTTTCGTCTAAAGAGACAAAAAGTTGTCACAATTCGTTCACAATTAGCATAAACATAAAATAGACGAAATGAACTTATTTCCGAAAAGGCTTGGTTCATTCCAATTATGATTCGTAGAGCTGAAAAAGCACGGATGAAAAGTTCACTATATTCTTAAGGAGGTAGATCGTATGAAAACTATTCTCGCTATCGCTGGACTTATTTGGGTTTTATCGCATGGTATCCCAATTTATGAAGGAGAACAAATTCGCAGTGCTCTAAATAAAAATTTTAATGAATATCATATCATTGATCGGCAAGATAATGTTGTGACAGTTCGTGTAAATGACTGTTTTCATACGGTAACCGTTGAAGGAACTTCAGTAGTGAATGATACAAAAGTATGTGATCAGTAATAATTATATATAGGAAGAAAAAGTCTCAATTTACATGTGTGAAGATTGAGGCTTTTATATTTGGGAATGAATAATAAGCGGGGATGGACAACCCTCGCTTATTATTGTTTTTTGAAAAAAGGAAAGGGTATAATGAAAATTAAGACTGAGAAGCTAACAATGTGTTAAGAATAAACATAAAGTGGAAATATACTCATATGGGGTATCATGCATAGATATTTAATGCTATAATTGGTATACTCGTAAAAGTAATTGTTTTATTGGATGAAGAGAAACTTTAAGAAGGTGATAATATGGGGCATAAAGAGCATGAAGCAGTAACACATAGATCAGAAAAAGAAAAAGAGCAAATTATAAATAGATTGAAGAGAATTGAAGGGCAAGTTCGGGGTATTCAAAATATGATTGAAAATGATCGGTATTGCGTGGATATTTTAGTGCAAATTTCAGCGATTAATGCAGCGATGAAAAAAGTAGGAATGGGTGTATTAAAAAACCATACGAGTCATTGTGTTTCAGGTGCAATTAAAAATGGTAATGGTGACGAAGCAATCGAAGAATTAATGACAGTATTTGAACGTTTTTCAAAAGCGTAAAAACAAGCTAGTGTGTAACTAGCTTGTTTTTTGTTTATCCTTGTATTGGTGTGAAAAAGTGTGTGTAAAATAAACTTTTAGAAAATAATTGAAAAATCATGATAAAAAACCATTGATTACCTTAGGGGGGTATGGTAAGATGTAACTGTGATTAACAAACAATGAATAAACAAGAGGAGGATTTTAAATGGAACAGTTAACATTACAAGTTGAAGGTATGTCTTGTGGACATTGTGTAAATGCTATCGAAAGCAGTGTGAAAGAGCTAAACGGTGTTGAACAAGTGAAAGTTCAATTAGCAGAAGGAACTGTTGAAGTTACTATCGACTCGTCTGCTGTAACATTAAAAGATATTATTGCTGTAATCGAAGATCAAGGATACGATGTTCAATAATTATTTTTAGATATGGAAATAAATCGTACTTTATAGGAAGTACGATTTATTTTGCTAATAATTATACCTCATAAGGGTATATAGAGGTGAGAGACATGAATGAACAAAAAGAGGTCAATCTTCAAATATCAGGAATGACATGTGCCGCATGTGCAAATAGAATTGAAAAAGGCCTAAAAAAAGTAGAAGGTGTTCATGATGCAAATGTAAATTTTGCACTTGAAAAAACGAAAATAATATATGATCCCCAAAAAACAAATCCGCAACAATTTAAGGAAAAAGTTGAATCGTTAGGATATGGAATTGTAAGTGATAAAGCTGAATTTACTGTTTCAGGAATGACATGCGCAGCATGTGCCAATAGAGTAGAAAAGCGTTTAAATAAGTTAGAAGGTGTGAACAGGGCGACAGTAAATTTCGCTTTGGAATCAGCTACAGTAGATTTTAATCCTGATGAAATTAATGTAAATGAAATGAAGAGTGCAATTACGAAATTAGGATATAAATTGGAAGTGAAATCAGATGAGCAAGATGGATCAACTGATCATCGCTTACAAGAAATTGAGCGACAAAAGAAGAAGTTTATTATTTCGTTTATTTTATCATTCCCGTTACTGTGGGCAATGGTAAGTCACTTCTCATTTACATCGTTTATTTATTTACCTGATATGCTTATGAACCCTTGGGTGCAGCTAGCTCTTGCAACGCCAGTTCAATTTATCATTGGTGGACAGTTTTATGTTGGGGCTTATAAAGCGTTACGTAATAAAAGTGCTAACATGGATGTTCTTGTGGCACTTGGAACGTCGGCCGCCTATTTCTATAGTGTATATTTAAGCATTCAATCTATCGGTTCTTCGGAACACATGACAGATTTATATTTTGAAACGAGCGCGGTACTTATTACACTAATTATTTTAGGTAAATTATTTGAAGCAAAAGCAAAGGGACGTTCATCAGAAGCAATTAAAAAGTTGATGGGTTTACAAGCAAAGACAGCTACAGTTGTGCGAGATGGAACAGAAATGAAAATTTTAATCGAAGAAGTAGTAGCTGGTGATATCGTTTATGTAAAGCCTGGTGAAAAAATTCCGGTAGATGGTGAGATTGTAGAAGGAAAGTCAGCAATAGATGAATCGATGTTAACAGGTGAAAGTATTCCAGTTGATAAAACAATTGGGGATGTAGTAATCGGTTCTACAATGAATAAAAATGGATTTTTAAAAGTGAAAGCAACTAAGGTAGGAAGAGATACTGCATTAGCTCAAATTATTAAAGTAGTAGAAGAGGCTCAAGGTTCAAAAGCTCCTATTCAAAGGGTAGCAGATCAAATTTCAGGTATTTTCGTACCGGTTGTAGTTGTGATTGCTATTATTACATTTGCAGTGTGGATGATATTTGTTACACCAGGTGATTTTGGCGGAGCACTTGAGAAAATGATAGCAGTACTTGTTATCGCTTGTCCATGTGCATTAGGTCTTGCGACACCTACATCTATTATGGCTGGATCAGGAAGATCAGCTGAGTATGGTATTTTATTTAAAGGCGGAGAGCATTTAGAAGCAACGCATCGATTGGATACAGTTATTCTAGATAAAACAGGTACTGTGACAAATGGAAAGCCAGTGTTAACGGATGTAATTGTCGCAGATGGATTCAATGAAGAAGAAATATTACGTTTAGTAGGTGCGGCAGAAAAAAATTCTGAACACCCACTTGCAGAAGCGATTGTAGAAGGAATTAAAGAAAAGAAAATTGATATTCCAAGTTCAGAAACGTTTGAAGCGATTCCTGGATTCGGTATTGAATCAGTCGTAGAAGGGAAACAATTATTAATTGGTACACGCCGATTAATGAAGAAATTCAATATTGATATTGAAGAAGTTTCTAAATCGATGGAAGAGTTAGAACGAGAAGGTAAAACAGCAATGCTTATTGCAATTAATAAAGAATATGCTGGTATAGTGGCTGTTGCAGATACTGTAAAAGATACTTCAAAAGCAGCTATTACAAGGCTTAAGAAAATGGGTCTAGACGTTGTGATGATTACAGGAGATAATACGCAAACTGCTCAGGCGATTGCGGGGCAAGTTGGTATTGAACATGTAATTGCAGAAGTATTACCAGAAGGAAAAGCAGAAGAAGTGAAAAAACTTCAAGCGCAAGGTAAGAAAGTAGCAATGGTTGGAGACGGAATAAATGATGCTCCAGCACTTGCTACGGCGGATATCGGTATGGCAATTGGAACAGGAACGGATGTAGCGATGGAAGCGGCAGATATTACGTTAATTCGTGGCGATTTAAATAGTATTGCTGATGCAATCTTTATGAGTAAGATGACGATAAGAAATATTAAGCAAAATTTATTCTGGGCACTAGCTTATAACGGTTTAGGAATCCCGATTGCAGCGTTCGGTTTCTTAGCACCTTGGGTTGCAGGAGCGGCTATGGCATTTAGTTCTGTATCAGTTGTATTAAATGCATTACGATTGCAAAGAGTGAAGTTAAAATAATAAAACTTTAAATCTATAGAGTAATTGCATATGCTTTTAAACAAAAAACAATACTTTGAAATAAGTATTGTTTTTTGTTTATATAGAAAGAAAAAAGATATAATAAAGCAGAAATATTGAATACTAGATGGTAGAAAAGTTAAATGATAGTGTAGTAAGGAGGTTCATATATGTTAAAAGATATAATCATTAGAACATTCCATAAAGAGGATTTAGAACAAGTATTACAGTTGTTCTATGAAACAGTTCATACAATTAATGCAAAAGATTATAACGTGTTACAGCTACAGGCATGGGCACCAGATCAACTAGATAGGGAAAGCTGGTTAAAGTCTTTAGAAAAGAATATTAGTTATGTAGCGGATTATAACGGTATGATAGTCGGATTTGGGGATTATAATGAGGATCATTACGTAGATCGTTTATTTACACATAAAGATTATCAAAGGAAAAGGATAGCTTCATACATACTACAAAAGTTAGAACAAGAAGCAGTGAACTTGGGGCATAGGGGGATTTATACAGAAGCAAGTATTACAGCAAAACCCTTTTTTGAAAGTAAAGGCTTTATTTGCATAAAGGAACAAAAGAAAGAGCATAATGGTCAGATTTTTATTAATTATGTAATGAAAAAATAGCCCTCTCGTAAACGAGAAGGCTATTTTTCATTATTTTACAGCTTCTTTTAGTTCTTTACCAGCTTTGAAAGCAGGTACTTTAGAAGCTGCGATTTGCATTTCTTCACCAGTTTGTGGGTTACGGCCTGTACGAGCAGCTCTTTCGCGAACTTCGAATGTACCGAATCCGATAAGTTGTACTTTTTCACCAGCAGCTAAAGTGTTAGTGATTGATTCTACTACAGTTTGTACAACTACAGTAGCTTCTTTTTGAGAAATCTCAGCATTTTGTGCTACGTTTTTGATTAATTCTGTTTTGTTCATGTTTTTCACCTCATATGTAAATAATGCTATTTAAGTTGTTATTATAACGTATAAAACATTCGAGAACAAGTGTACGCACATATATTCATAAAAAAAATGGAATTTGTAATATTTTTCAGGATTGCTGTATAGTCGTTCCATTTAAGCGGATACAGATTTTTTCTTTAATTCCGTTTGTTCTTTAGTAGAAGGTAGTTTCTTATTATAAGATATGAAATAAGGTAACGCTACAAATAACATACCTCCTACTAAGTTTCCGAAGAAAACAAAAATGAAGTTTGGAAAATATTCAAACCAAGTTAAATGACCTGCAAAAATTATAGCTGGGATGACAAACATATTGGCTACAACGTGTTGAAATCCAATTGCAACAAAAGTCATAACTGGGAACCAAATGCCGATAATCTTTCCGATAAATTCTTTACTTCCCATACTAAGCCAAACAGCTAAACAAACGAGCCAATTACATCCGATTGCAGAAATGAAGGCTTGTAGTGGTGTATCTTGTAGTTTAGCTTGCGCAATAGAAACTGTTTTTGCTAAAAAAGCTCCCTCTGTTAATCCGACGATATGACCGAAAAAATAAGCAACGAATACAGCACCTATGAAATTGCTCAATGTAACAATAATTAAATTTCGTATGAAATAAAATAAAGTAATTTTCTTTTGAAGCCAGGCCATGGAAACTGTCATCATGTTACCAGTTACTAGTTCACCGCCTGCAAGAATAACGAGAATAAGACCGATAGGGAATACAGCAGCGCCTAGAAAACTAGTAAATGATCCCCAAGCCTTTGGCATTGTTCCAATAACATGAATATCGAGTAAATACCCTAATGCTATGAAAGCACCGCCAAAAAAACCGAGAATTAGCATAGGGAGTAATGATAAATGAGCTTTTTTTCTTCCGGAATTAGCAGCAAGTTCCGTAATTTCTTCTGGTGTAAATACAGACATGAATAATCTCTCCTTAATAAAATGATAAAAGAATAAATGGAACATTTTTAAGAATCTATGTATTATAAAAATATGTTATGACTTCTGTATAAATTTGTCAAAGTGAGCAGGGCTGGAATTAAATATAACTAACATTGTTCGTGTTGTCACATTCATGTAACAATAAGGTTTTAAAGTACTTCTAGAGGTGAGAACATGAATACGTATCACGTAAAAGAAGAACAAAAAAAATCAATCGTCAAGGTATCTATAATCAGTTTTGTAAGTGTAGTAATGATTTCTATAAGTTTGTATTTCTATGCGACAGAAATAGAACGAAAACTAGTAACAGTTACGTGGAATGAAATAGAATCTTCTACAATTCCTAAAGAGTTTCATAATAAAAAAATATTGCAGTTCTCAGATATACATTTAGGGCCAGAATTCACACTGAAACAATTAGAAAATTTGGTGGAGAAGATAAATGCATTAAGTCCGGATGTAGTAGTTTTCACAGGGGATTTAATAGATAAGTTTGGATCGTATAAAGCCGAAAGAGAAGAAGCGAAAGGGATTTTACAAAAAATACATGCACCCTTAGGGAAATATGCAGTGTTTGGGAATCATGATAGAGGCGGCGGAGGTAGTTTATTTTATAAAAAATATATGGAGGAAGCTGGTTTCGCTGTGTTAGTCAATGAAGTGCAGAAAATTAAAGCGGAAAACGGCAAATATATTACAATATCAGGTTTGGATGATTTTTTATTAGGTAAGCCGCAAATAGACTCAACTTTAAAACATGTAAGGCAACAAGATTTCAATATGTTATTAGTACATGAGCCGGATGTTGTAGACAAAGTAGCACGTTACCCAGTTGATTTTCAAATGTCAGGCCATAGTCACGGAGGACAAGTTCAAATTCCTTTTATCGGTCCATTCATTACGACAAAACTAGCTGAGAGTCATGTTGAAGGTATGTATGAAGTAGAGGGGAAGAGTAAGCCGTTATATTTATATGTAAATCGTGGTATTGGGACAACCCGAATGCCTGTTAGATTTTGGAGTGTACCTGAACTTTCAGTATTTATATTGAAGCAAAAGAGTAACTAATGTATTCAATTCCACATCATCATTCTCAATTTGATTTTGATGAACGAGCGATGTTAATTGGTGGTAAATAAAAAACAACAATAGGTCATATAAAACCTATTGTTGTTTTCATTATTTTTGCAAGGGAATCGCATCGAAATATGTTCTATAGTTACTAGAGAATTCAAAGTTGTTTTTTGCATCCCAATTAATAGACCAAGACATTAGGCCGCGGAATGCAGGATAGCCACTCTCATTTGAAAGTTTATACTTTCCTCCGAAAGGAATTCCCTTAATGATATAATCTAAAGCTTTTTTCATTTCAGTTGGAGAAATATACCCACCACTTGGAGCGGCCGCTGGTGCTGCAGGAAGTCCAATCATTACTTGATCCGAACGAAGAGCTGGGAACATGTTATTTGCATTACCACCTACAGGAAAACCATGTAAGAGCATATCTGCCATAGCGACCTCGTAGTCTGCAGTACCTTGATTGTAGTTATTACCGTCCATTCCAACCCCGCTGCCAGCGTTGTAGTGTTGAACGTGAATGTATGTCAGTTTGTCTTTCACTCCGTAAATAATCGGTAAATATGCACCCCAGATGCTTCCGTATGCACTATAACCGCCTTGAACATAAGCTGTTTCAGGAGCCATGCTTAATAGAAAGTCGGGACCGTAATGATCTGAGATTGTTCGAATAGCCGAAATAAGATTTACGATTTGAGGAGTAGTTGGGTTTTTGAAATTAGTGTCATTTCCGTTTAAGTAAATACCTGATTCAAGGTCAATATCTATTCCATCAAAACCGTATTTATCAATGAGAGATTGTATGGAATTAATAAAGCGTTGCTTAGCGGCATTGTCAGGAAGTAAAACGACTCCATTTTGTCCACCAATTGAAAGAACTACTTTTTTTCCTTTACTCTTTAAATAAGAAATATCTGATTTGAATTCTGCATCTGTACCATACACAGGAGAAAATTCAACAGTAGAACGATCACCACCAGTTTCCCCGAAAGATACATTAATTACATCCCATTTTGGTGAAACGTCTCTTAATTTAATAATGCCAGTACCGTTATCAAAGTTATGCCAGTATCCAACGAGTAGTTTTGATCCTAAATTGTTTGCTGCTTGTGCTTGAAAGGGGGCTAGTGGTAGCAGTAAAAAAATTACTAACGTACAACAAATGAATTTGAACTTGTTTAACATATCAACACTCCTATACAAAAAGTTGTCTAGATGTATAATCTTGTTTATTTAATGATATCTGAAAATTCGTTCTTTCGTAAGGTAGCTATAATTTTCTCAACAATTGTATATGGAAAATTATTAAACCTAATGTAATAATTTTTATAGGAGCTTGCATTACAATTGTTAAATTCAGAATATTTTGATATATTTTAAAGTGTAGGCAAAGTTTTCACATAATACTCTTACATAAATTTCAAAATTACGTTTGGAAGGGGATGTATAAGAGTTGGATAAAAATCTTAAGAAAGACCTCAAAATACGCCACATTACAATGATCTCAATTGGCGGCGTAATAGGAGCTGGTTTGTTTGTTGGAAGTGGGGCAGTTGTGCATTCAGCAGGGCCAGGTTCTATCGTTTCATATGCATTAGCAGGACTTCTAGTCGTTTTCGTTATGAGAATGCTTGGGGAAATGGCAGCTATTAACCCGACAAGTGGGTCATTTGCAACATATGCAAGAGAAGCAATTGGTCCATGGGCCGGTTATACAATTGGGTGGCTATATTGGTTTTTCTGGGTAATTGTTATTGCGATAGAAGCCACAGCAGGTGCTGGTATTATTCAATACTGGATTCCAGAAATCCCTCTTTGGTTATTAAGCCTAATATTAACGATTTTATTAACATTGACGAATGTTTTTTCGGTGAAATCATTTGGAGAGTTTGAATATTGGTTTTCTTTTATTAAAGTAATAAGTATCGTTTTGTTCCTTTGTCTTGGACTAGCTGTTATTTTAGGATTTGTACCAGGAACGGAAGCACCTGGCACTTCGAATTTAGTAGGACAAGGAGGATTTATGCCAAACGGTATAAGTTCGGTGCTACTTGGAATTACTGTCGTAATATTTTCATTTATGGGATCTGAGATTGTTGCAGTAGCTGCTGGAGAATCTGCTGAACCTGTAAAAGCAGTAAAAACAGCAACAAATAGTGTAATTTGGCGTATTCTCGTATTTTTCATTGGATCGATTGCTGTAGTTGTTACACTTCTTCCATGGAATTCAGCGAACATATTAAAAAGTCCGTTTGTAGCGGTACTGGAACATATAGGGATACCAGCGGCAGCACAAATTATGAATTTTATCGTTTTAACAGCTGTACTTTCTTGTTTAAATTCTGGTTTATATACGAACTCAAGAATGCTTTTTTCAATGGCAGAAAGAGGAGATGCTCCAAAGGCATTTTTGAAATTGAATAGTAGTGGTGTTCCAGTTCGGGCCGTTTTATTCGGAACGTTCTTCGCTTATATTGGAGTTGTTTTTAGTTACATATCTCCAGATAAAGTCTTTTTATTTTTAGTGAATGCATCTGGCGGGATTGCGTTGCTCGTTTATCTCGTTATAGCTGTTTCGCATTTAAAGATCCGTAAAAAAATGGGGAAAGTAGAACAACAAAATTTGAAAGTGAAAATGTGGTTTTTCCCCACATCCATCAACTTAACGTATATTTTTATATAAAATGCGGTCTTTCCACGTAGTTTTTTATTATCTTTTATAGATG
>NZ_JAQFUL010000066.1:0-27798 GCF_027716265.1 Bacillus cereus group sp. Bc031 | reverse complement strand
TAATGTTACACATTATATGATTCTTCTTGTATTTATAAAGAAAAATAGGCATTACTACTTATTTAGTTTACAGAGTAGGACAGTCTTACTGCTGACTATTATTAATAAATTGATGTACTATCTTTCGGTAAAGCTTTCACATGTTTTAAATAACTTGTCACTCTGTCATCATCACCTTGCGGGTACGGATATCCATAAGCGTTAGCAATTTCATTCGCCACTTCCCTAAATAAATTACCCATGACAAAGAATGACTCCCATATGTTTTCATATTCCGCATTAGAAAATGTCCTCTTAAATTGCTCCCACATTTCCCCTTCAAAATATTGCTCAAAATGCTTTCCAAATTTACCTGCATTAACTGTAAAGTCTGTTTTCATACCAATATGCCATTCTAGCATTACTATGAACATATCTCGCACTGGTCCTTCAAGCATTCCTTTTGCATAAGAAAGCTCTTCTCTCCATAACCCTTTTGCCACATTCGTACTACACCACCAAAATTCATTACAGCAACCTAAAAACTCTTTTTCTGTAGGCTTTTTTATTAAGTAATCTTTATCGCTTGCTGGCGGGAATTCTTCCATACAATTATCTTTATCGAGAAGTAATTTACTTAAACTATCTTGTCCAACGAACTTTTTTATTAAATCAACCGGAACTAATGTTAAATCAATCCGATTTCCATCCATGAACTGCATTAAATACGGAAACTTCCCGTCTTCATCTGCTGGAATTAATGACATTTCTTCTGGCATTTGTACAATCATTATTTCTCCAAATTTATGAATCCAATTATGATTAGACGTAAAAGTTCGTATATCTTTTACAGCGTAAATAATATCAAAGTCTTGAAAACAATCTTTTTTCACATTCGGATTTACACGTGATCCATTCATAATAACTGCTCGGATTCTTTCATCCTCTTTTGCTGTATTTATAATTAAGTCCAGCATTTCTTTTTCAGTTCTCATCTATTCCTAACCTCCAATTTTTAATATAAACTTATATTTTGAAGTATGTTGGAGGTCCACGAGCTAACTGCGTTGTATACGATACAAGTTATAATTTTTCAAACATCTTTTTCATTCTATTTATCTCCTTTCGTTATTCTTTTACGAAAATGTAAAATCTTTCGGTATTCATACATCACTCATATATTGATCAACAGCCGTCCACTTCTCAATCATACTTATGGAAATACCATCGCTTTCAATACTTTTCTACTATTCACTTTTAATTATACAGAAAATTCCGCCTTATATACAAAAAATAAAGAAGGGACATCTACTTCATTACAAAATAGATATCCCTTCTTTTGTTTATACATGTATCCCTTACGGATTAGTAGACCAAAGTCCTGCTGATTTAATAAATGTACGTTTATTTAATTTCAGCTGCGCTACGATAAACTCTGCAATATCTTCTGCTTGCATAACTTTATCAGGATTTCCATCAGTTAGCCCTAAATCTACAGCCATATCTGTTGCTACTGTACTTGGAGTTAAAGCAGTTACGCGAATGTTATGTTTACGAACTTCCATCGCTAACGATTCTGTTAAGCCAAGAACACCAAATTTAGAAGCACTATATGCACTTGTTACAGGTGCACCTTTTTGTCCTGCTGTAGATGAAATGTTAATGATATCACCAGATTGTTGTTCAATCATGCTTGGTAAAGCTGCACGAGTTGCATAGTATACACCCATTAAGTTTACTTGAATGATTTTTTCCCAATCAGCAACGTCTAGTTCTAAAAACTTACCGAACTTAGAAATACCAGCGTTATTAATTAAAATATCGATAGATCCTAAACCGTTTTTTAACGTCTCAATTGCAGTAGTCACTTCTTCATATGAAGAAACATCAGCAGTCGCAATAACAGCTTTTACGCCTTCTGCTTCTACTTCTTTCGCTACAGCTTTTAAGTTTTCTTCTGAGCGAGCTAAAAGACCTACATTTACGCCCTCTTTCGCTAATGCGATCGCTACAGCGCGACCAATCCCTCTACCTGCTCCTGTAATTAAAGCATTTTTGCCTTGTAATAATTCTGCCAAGTATAACACTCCTTAATCATCTCAGTTATGTATTATATTAAAATTGTATCTATGTTTATGTAAAAAGGCAATGATGCACTTTCATGTGCGTAGGTTACTTGTAGGTAACTATAGAAAGTTCTTATTTATAATTCTCATCTTTTTGCCATAATTCATGTAAAATAGAAATAAATTCCATAAAGGAGAGCATATGCGTATGAAAAGAAAAAATGGTTCTTGTCACTATCTGCAGTCGGACTATTTAGCATATTTTTGGCTATGTACTTTATATTTGGTAATCCACTATATTATAAAGTAATAGAAAAAGAAACTAACGAATATCTCCATACTATAAAAGGATATAAGCAAAAAGAAATACAAAGCATAACCGGAAAATATACTTCCCTTTATAATATCGGCTATTATGCAACAGTAGTATATAAAGACGAACCTTATTTTACATACTCTTATACATACGATAATAATAAAAAAATAATACAAGACAATGGCATTTTAGGAAGACATACTGAATCATTTGAGCATCTCAATTTAAACTGGTCACTGTTCGATCAACTAATACAAGGGATTCATACGAACTTACAAGAAAGAGGTTTAAGTGAAAAAAAGGATTATTCTATACGACACGTTCATTTCATTGATATAGATGATGATAAAAACGGTGCAGAAGCATACGTTGACTTTAAAAAAGATGAATAATGAAGGAAAAGCTTATCAATATAGTTGCAGTAATGGGAAATGTATTTTTAAAGAAAAATAGTGTTAGAAGGTTCCCCTTCTAACACTATTTCTCTTCATGATTCGGAATACGTACAATAAATTCCGTACCACTGCCTTCCTCACTCTCGACTTTTATTTCTCCTTGATGAAGGTCGAGTACTTTTTTTACGATAGCCAAACCTAAGCCACTCCCTCCATAAGCACGATTTCGTGAAGAATCCGCTTTATAAAAGCGCTCAAAAATATGTTGCTTCTGTTCTTCAGATATCCCAATTCCCGAATCGCGAATACGTACTTCCACTACTTTCTCATATTCTTTTAACTGGATTGTAATTGTGCCACCACTTGGAGTAAATTTAATACTATTATGAATTAAATTAATCCAAACTTGACTCATACTTTCTTGGTCAGCAGTAATGTGCACTTTCTCTAAATTAAGTTCCAATTCAATTTCTTTTTCAGCCCAGAGCGGTTCACTATTTAACACAATTTGCTTTAACTGTTGATCTAATCGATAAGTTACTCTTTCTGGTGTATATTCTTCCGACTCTAAAAGGGTAAGCTTCAGTAAATTTTGACTTAGTTTAGATAATCTCGTCGTTTCCGTTTCAATAATGGTAAGGTAATGCTCTCTCTTTTCCTCGGAAAGATTGTTATCTTGTAGCGCTCTAGCAAATCCTTTTATAGAAGTTAATGGTGACTGTATTTCATGAGAAACATTCGATACAAATTCCTGGCGCATTTTCTCCATCGCATTTAGTTCATCTGTCATATCATTTATACTTTTTACGAGCACACCAATTTCTCCATCATATTTCTCTTCATTTCGTATTTTGACGGAGAAGTCCCCTTTTGCAATTTTTTGTATCGGTTCAATAATAGTCCAAATCATCGCCTCTCGCTTCGGTCTCATTAATACTGCAATTAATATCCAAAGAAGAATCATAAATATAAAACTGAGTATGTCACTAATGAGGTAGGTAACAAAAGGAGATAAATGTATTGCAAGTGCATCCAATATACTAGATGATACATAAAATGCTGTAGACCAAATAATAGTAAGAAAAGAAAAGAGTGCTATTATCGCTCCCGTTACTTTTAGCATCTTGAATTTACTCATTCGCTCTCTTCTTCTCATTTACTTACCTCTAAGCGATATCCTAAGCCTCTTATCGTTTTAATACTAAATCTCGATTTCTCTTCTTGGAACTTCTCACGTAACCGATTCATATGAACATCTAATGTTCGCTCATTTCCTTCAAAATCATATCCCCATACATCTTCAATTAATTGCTCTCTCGAACAAGTTCTTCCCGCTTTAGAGCCTAAAGTAAATAGCAATTCGAATTCTTTTAGTGGTAACGTAACTGTTTGTTCACCAATTGTAACTTCAAATGTTTTACGATTTAACAGTACATTTCCAACTTGAATTGATTGCGATACTGTAATTTGGTAACGTTTCAATAACGCCTTAACTCTCACTACTAGTTCTATCGGATCAAATGGTTTTACAAGATAATCATCCGTTCCAAGATGAAATCCTTTTACTTTTTGAGACGTTTCTCCTTTAGCAGTTAACATCAAAATCGGAATATCATAGTATTTCCTTAATTCAAAACATACATCAAATCCATCCATATTCGGCATCATGATATCAAGAATAACCATATCAACTTTCACTTCATCTATTTTTTGAAGTGCATCTAGACCATCAATTGCTTCATATGTTTGAAATCCTTCCCGCTCTAAAAATACAGAAACAAGTTCTCTAATATGCGGATCGTCATCTACTATTAAAATTTTTGGTAGCAAAGAAAACCTCTCCTTTCTACGTAGCATCTTTCATATAACTTTTAAAAATGAATCACCAGCGGAGTATAAGCCCCACTGATGATTCATTTTATAATACGCCCTCTTTAATTTTCAATTGTTGCGTTGCAAATTCACGATACATGTCATGTGTGCGTAACAATTCATCATGTGTACCACTACCTGTAAGATTCCCTTTTTCTATAAAGATAATTTTATCTGCATCTACTACAGTAGAAAGTCTATGTGCAATAACTAACGTTGTTCTGCCTTTCATTAAGTTATTTAATGCCTTTTGAACGACAGACTCTGATTTACTATCTAAACTAGAAGTTGCTTCATCTAACATAAGAATTTGTGGATTTCGAAGTAACGCTCGGGCAATGGCAATTCGCTGTCTTTGTCCTCCAGAAAGTTTCACACCACGTTCTCCAACTTCTGTTGCATATCCATTTGGCAAATCATGAATAAATGCATCCACATATGCCATCGCCGCTACTTTTTCAATTTCTTCATCTGTCACTTCTCCCTCAACGCCGTAACAAATATTATCCCGAATCGTTCCATCAATTAACGGACTATCTTGTGAAACGTAACCAATTTGACGTCGCCATGACTGTAACGAATAGTTCGTAATTGTATCTTTCCCTAATTTAATAGCACCGCTAGTTGGCTCATAAAAACGTTCTAACAATGAGAATAACGTCGTTTTCCCGCTACCACTTGGTCCTACGATTGCTGTTACTTTTCCTGATTCAATTGTGAAATCAATATTCTTTAACACTTGCTCTTCTTCGTTATACTCGAAATGTACATTTTCAAGAACGATTGGCTGCTTAGCATTTGTGACTTTCACACCTGTTTCATGATCTTCTACTTCATATTCTAAAATTGTATTAATTCTTTCCGTTGCACCAATTGCCTTTTGGAATTGTGTAAAGAACATAGATAATTGACTCATCGGCATTATAATTTGAACTAAATATAAAATAAACGCTACAAGTTCACCTGTAGTTAATGCACCGCTAGAAACACGCATCCCACCATACCCTACGATAATAACAAGCAATGCCATTAAAACAAACGACATAACTGGTGAAATTAACGCTTGCACTTTCCCTTCTTTCAAACCAAATTGCAATAACTTTTCGATACCTTTATTTCCAGTTTCATATTCTCTTTTTTCTGTGTTCGAAGATTTCACTAAACGAATTTCTGATAATACTTGCGTTAGCACACTTGTAAAAGAAGCCGTTTCATCTTGAAGTGCTTTTGAAATCTTATACATTTTTCGTCCAAGTGGAACTAAAATAAGTACTGATAATGGAATAACCGTTAAAATTAAAAGTGTCATTTTCCAATCTAAAACAAATAATACGATTAATGATCCGACAATTGAAATACCGCCTGTTAATAAATTTGACAAATGCTCAGAAATTAATGTCTTCACAACACCTGTATCATTTGTCATTCGGCTAATTGTATCGCCTGTTCTATTTTGATCATAATAAGATACTGGCAATATAAGTACCTTTTTCCACAAACGTTCTCTTAATCCAGCTACAATCTTCTGTCCTATATAATTTAATAAATATATAGATAATCCTGCAGCTATAGTTTGCATAATAAAGAAGGCAACTAGCCCAACAATTTGTCCTGTACTAATTGACGAAAGTGAAAAATTATCTACTAATCCTTTTGTTAACATCGGAATAAATAAACTCGCTCCTGTAGAAAGTAAACTCATGAATAACGCAAAAATTAATATCCCTTTCGGAGGATTTGTATCTTGAATAAGGCGTAAAAACTGCCTCCAGCTCCCTTTTTTCTTCATTTCATTTTTAACTTCCATTTCTGTCATCTCCTCGTGTTAAACCAAACTTTTCTTTCTAAAAGTAGAATACAATACGAATGTAAACTGAATGTAAACACACTTTTTCTATTTTTACAAAATATACATAAAAACTCATCTTTACAACAGATATAAATATCTGATATTATTACCTAGTGCTAAATATTATTCTATGCGAATGATAAATAATCAATTTACAATACTATATAAATCTCCCGTTATTGAAAGGAGTATCCTTTTTGCAAACAAATATACATTCCGAAAAGGAAACAATTATTTTTATTCATGGATTAGTCGGCAATCGTCGTGCCTTCAAAAAAGAGCATAAACGATTTTCCGCCTCTTACAACGTTATTACTTATGACTTATTAGGTCACGGCGATGATAAAGGAGAAGCTATCGAATTTTCATTACAGCGTCTCGTAGATCAATTATTGAATTTATACGAAAAAGAAGGCATTCAAAAAGCTCATATTTGCGCTTTAAGCTACGGCTGTTATATCTCTACCATTTTTGCACAAATGCATCCAGAAAAAGTTTTGAGCATTTGTCATATTGGTGGACATTATAATAACCCTTCCCTTTTATATAACGTATTTCAAAAGTTTTGGGAGAAGCGAGGAGACGATTACTCTAAATGGCTCTCTCAATACGCAAATACCATTTTTCCAAGTGGCATACTAAAAGCAAATCCGTTCGCAGTCATTTCAAGAAATATTTATTACCGTTTCGGATTGCAATTACATTCATCAATTATTGCCCAATCATTACGACACCGATTAGAATTCGATTTGAAATCTAAATTAAAATCACTTCCCCACCCTATTCTATGGGTAATGGGTGAACATGATCATCTCTATAAATCTTGCCTTTTTGATTTAAAGTCTATTCTTCCAAACGTTTTATATACAGAAATACCGCTTGCAGGACATGCAGCTAACTTGTTTCGTCCGAACTACTTTCATGACCTATACGCTCGATTTTTAAATGGGAAATTACAGTAAAAACTACTACACTCCCAGTTTATTCAACTATAAAAAGGCTTCCCAAGTTTCCCTGGAAAGCCTTTTCTCTATACAAAAAGTATATAAACTACTTTTTCTTAGTATGCTTTTGTGTAACCTAATAGGTGCTTGCTCCAGTAAGAGTTACTTACAGAACTAATACGTACACCAGTTGCATCAGTTTCTGCACTAATGAACTGACCGTTTCCTAAGTAAACGCCCATGTGAGAAGGACCTGATTTATAAGTATTTTGGAAGTATACTAAATCACCTGGTTGTGGATTGCTAGTTTTTGTTTTAGAGCTCCAGTATCCAGCAACTGTTTGACGAGCACCTTTATGACCAGTTTGATTTAATACGTAGTGAATGAATCCACTGCAGTCAAAACCAGCAGGTGTTGTACCAGCAGTTCTGTATGGTGAACCATTTAAAGATCTAGCGAATCCAGCGATTGAAGATGTATCTCCACCTGTTGTTGGTTTTTGTACGTCTTTACCTGGTTGTTGAACGTTATTTGTAACGTTATTGTTATTTGTAACGTTGTTTACTCCGCCTTTTACAAACTTAACGAAGTCTGCACTTACGTAACCTGTACGGCCGTTATGGTTAATTTTGTACCAACCATTTTCAGCGCCAGTAACGTTTAATACTGTACCGTTTGTTACACCACCGATTACAGCGTTGTATGTAGCTGGGCCTGTACGTACTTTTAAAGCACCAGTGTTAACAACATAAGAACCACCAGTTTGAACTGTAGTAGTATTGTTGTTTGTAGTTGGTTGTTGTGTTTGGTTAGATACAGCAGAACCACCTTTTGTTACGAAGTCTTTGCTTACGTATCCAGTTCCACCATTGAAGTTGATTTTAAACCAATCTTGTACTTCACCAACAACTTGTACTGTTTTACCTTTATTTACAGAGCCTAATACTGTATGAGATGTACTTGGGCCTGTACGTACGTTAAGTGAAGAAACGTTTACTGTGTAAGTACCAGTTCCTTGTTGAACAGTAGTTCCTGTTTTACCACCAGTCGTTACGAAGTCACCACTTACATAACCAGTTTGACCGTTTACAGTTACTTTGAACCAACCGTTTTCTTGTCCAATTACTTGTAGTACTTGACCTTGTTTTACTTTAGAAATAACGCTATGTCCTGTACCAGCACCTGAACGAACATTTAATACATCAGCAGTTACTGTGTATTTTAAGTCGGATTTTGTTTCTACAGTTTTTGTTTCAGTTACAGTCGTTTGTGTTTGAGTTTGTCCATTAATTTCTTTTAGCGCTTCGTTTGAAACTTGTGCATGAGCAGAATCCATACCTGGAACTGCAACACCTGCTACTGAAGCTACTGCTAAACCTGCAATTACTTTTTTCATAAGTTGTCTTTACTTCCTTTCCCTACTATCCTCTTAAAAAAAACTTATAAACTTAATACTTTACAATATTATCAAAGTAAAATATTCATTAAGTTCCATTTTTTAACAAGAGTTTTATTTTTCACACAGAGTTCATTTTAAATGAGCGAAGTGAAATTCGTGTGAACTTCATGTGAACTTTACCATTAAAATTACTCTTTTTGCAATGCTTTTTTTATATTTCTTATGTATTTTATTGAAAATTCGACATACCATTCATTATCTTAGTATATATTTTCTATCCACTTAAAAAATTCTATTCATCTAACACAATGCAAAGAATGTATTTCCTATTATAGTTCCTCCTATGAAGTATACTCTTATCATGACAAAAAACACTTTTTTTATCAATAGTATAATATTTTTAGAAAACTATTTTTGATACTATCTATCACTTTTAAAAAGATTTGACGATTTGTAAGATTTAACTTCAAAAATTCTGTTCTAATTTGACGAAAGTACACATTCCGCTACCCATTTTTAACTGTCTATGGAATTTATAGGGTATTTATATTATCATATATATAGTAGCGTCTTAATCTATACACATTTTATTTACCCTACACGGAAAGCAATTGAATTTTAAGATGAGCGTTTTATTGCTTGCAAATAGTGGAATCAAAAGGGAGGTATATTTATGAATAACATAATAGATGATCCTATAAATAAAAATATAGAACTGTACTATGCTTTTTTTCAATTCGTTTCAATTATTACCTTACAAAAAATATCAACTATTGAAACACGTAAAAACGAATTAAAAAATCAGATGAAAAATTCCTATCAAAAAAATCCTTACTACTTATAAAAAGGTGAACAGGTTGTATCCCTGTTCACCTTTTTATAAGTAGTAAAACCCCGATTGGTTCAAATAATAATTAGTGGAGGATAAACAATTCCCCCACTCGTTCCTACATTATTTATAAATTTTTACACGGTTTTCTAAAGGCTGGTATTCTTTTTCACCTGCAGGTACAACCGATTTACCAAACGGCATTTGCGCAATAAGCTTCCAATTTTCTGGAACTCCCCATTCTTTTCTCACTTCTTCATCAATTAATGGATTGTAATGTTGCAATGTAGCACCAAACCCTTCAATTTCCAAAGCTGTCCAAATTGCAAATTGTAACATTCCAGAGGATTGCTGAGACCAAATTGGAAAGTTCTCTTTGTATAATGCAAATTTTTCTTGCAGTTCTTCCACCACTTCACTATCTTCGAAGTATAGAACTGTTCCATAACCACTTTTAAATGCATTCATTTTTTCTTCCGTAGAAGCGAAGTTATTTTCAGGTACAATTTTTCGTAACGTTTCTTTCGTAATATCCCATAACTTATCGTGTTGTTCTCCAAGTAAGACGACAACGCGAGCACTCTGAGAGTTAAAAGCTGAAGGTGTATGTTTTACAGCATGATAAATCACTTCTTGAATTTTTTCATCCGAAACTACTTGTTCTTTACTAATTGCGTAAATAGATCTTCTGTCTTCAATCGCTGAGTAAAAATCTTTTGCCATCATAATTCCCTCCAATTTTCATTTGAGGCTTTTTCCTATGTACACATCATATGCCCCTCAAAACTTATCATTAATAAGTTTCTAACTTTATAATATAAACAAACAATAATAAACTCAAATAATAACACTCACATTTTTTACCTTTTTACTTTATTAGTGCTAAAAAATAAAAGGCAATTTGCTGTTACCGATAGTACGTAACAACAAATTGCCTTTCTTATATGATGATCCAACCCAGTATTTCACTTAATTAACTAAGCCAAATGCATAAGACATTAGCTTATTCGTCTCTGTAAAACGCTTCGTTTTACCTTTTGTTCCCATAACAACTGTAATAATACGAGTATCACCTTGTTTTGCTGTACCCGTAAAACAATACCCTGCGCTATCTGTAAATCCTGTTTTTAATCCGTCTATTCCTTCTATATATAAAGCTTTATTATTTTTGTTTAACATATCATTTGTACTTATAACATTAATATTATTAAATGCTAACTGACTTTGACGTAAGTGAGTCACTTCTAATATTTCTGGGTAATCTTTTATAAGATGATACGCCAAGTTTGCTACATCACCAGCCGTCATTTTTGTTTCACTTCCATCTGGCTCTTGTAATCCAGAAGCATTTGCAAATTTAGCATGTTCCGACATTTTGAACTGTTTCGCTTTTGCATCCATAAGCTGAACGAAATCTTTCTCCGATTTTGCCATATGTTCTGCTAAAGCCACAGCTGAATTATTAGCTGACTCAATCATTAATGCATGATATAAATCTTTAACGGTTAATGTGTCATTAACTTGTACTGGGATTCTCGCTCCCTCTGTTTGTGCCGCTTTCGCACTCATTTTCACCGGATCTTCCCAGCGAACTTTCCCATTATGTACATTTTCTAATAGAAGATATGCTGTCATCATCTTAGACATACTTGCTGGCGCAAAAGCCTCATTTTCATTATGTTGATAAATAATATCTCCATTACTCGCATCAATAATCATAGCTGCTTTTGCATCAATTTCCGGTGGTATGTACTTTGGTGGGACTACTTTTTCAACTAATCCTGTTTTAGGTAGTTCTGCCACTTGTAAAGGTTGTCCCTCTATACTTGTTGCACTCTTTTGAGTTCCTTGGAATAAGAACCAACATATCCCTAAAACAATGACTAATAGGACTGTCAGCCTTCCCCATTTTAACCGCTTCATTTCAAAACTCCTTTAACAAACCTTTTATACACTCACATTTAACCATAACAACTTTCCCTTTATATCGTCAAGGTAAAAAGCATATTTATTCATCTACAGCAATTATTATTTCAATGCATGTATGTTACAATATCAATACCGAAATATGAGAATATTCAATGATAAACCTTATGAATAAAACTATTAATAGAAGGGATTCATACAAATGCCACTTCCAAAATCATTAAAATACGGAGACACAATTGGGATTTACTCACCTTCTTCTCCAGTAACCTACACTTCTCCTAAAAGATTTGAACGAGCGAAATCTTACTTACAACAGAAAGGATTTCATATATTAGAAGGTTCACTAACAGGTCGATATGATTATTATCGTTCGGGTAGTATACAAGAGCGTGCTGAGGAACTAAATGCTTTAATAAGAAACCCTAATGTTTCTTGTATCATGTCAACAATTGGTGGCATGAATTCAAATTCCTTATTGCCTTATATTGATTATGATGCTTTTCTAAATAACCCTAAAATAATGATTGGGTATTCAGATGCAACAGCTTTATTACTAGGGATTTATGCAAAAACAGGACTCCCTACATTTTACGGCCCGGCACTCGTTTCCTCCTTTGGAGAATTTGAGCCTTTTGTAGATGATACATACAAATATTTTGTAGAAACATTACTGCATGATCAAACGCTTCCATACAACATAAAACAACCTTTATTTTGGTCAGACGAATTTATTAATTGGGAAGAGAAAACGAAAGAAAAAGAACTTAGACCAAATAATTGGATTTCTGTAACAAATGGACAAGCTACCGGACGGATAATTGGCGGCAACTTAAATACAATACAAGGAATTTGGGGCAGCTCTTTTATGCCATGTATTCAAGAAGGCGATATTCTCTTTATTGAGGACAGTTCAAAAGATGCAGCTACTATTGAAAGAAGCTTTTCATTCCTTAAAATTAACGGTGTATTTGATAAAATTTCAGGTATCATTCTTGGAAAGCATGAGCAATTTGATGATTGTGGTACAAATCGAAAACCTTTTGAAATACTATTAGAAGTACTTCAAAATCAAAGAATTCCTTTTCTAGCCGACTTCGATTGTTGTCATACACATCCAATGATTACCATGCCTATCGGTGTTCAAGTAGAATTGGATGCAACAAATAAAACGATACATATTGTAGAACCTTGGAAAAAATGAATACATGGCTTTTATTGTTTTACAATAAAAGCCATGATACTATATAATTTGGAATGTGAAAGATTAAACTAAATACGTTCCAATATCTATCATTAGAAAAATTAGGTATAAATATATATTTATATGCAAAAGAGAGTGAATAAATGAAACCAACTATTAAAAATTACTTATTTTTACATGTAGCTTTTTTGATATATTCTATCATTATGGTTTACATGAAATGGGCGGCTAAATTTCCCATTGCTTCCATCTCATTTTTTATGGCTTATTTCGGACTAGTTATACTTTTATTTGGATATGCAATTTTATGGCAACAAGTAATTAAACATTTCGAAATATCAAAAGCATATTCACATCGCGGGATTATTATACTATGGTCAATGCTTTGGTCAGTATTTCTATTTGGAGATACGATTCAGTGGAATCATTTACTTGGTGCAGCTATTATTATCGTCGGAATTGTGGTGGTGACAAAAGATGAATAGTTATATGTTATTATTTATTTTCGGGATAATTTTAGCTAATTACTCACAAATATTATTAAAAAAAGCTACTTTGCAACAATACGATTCTAGAATAAAAGAATATGTGAATCCTTATGTTATTATCGGCTACTCTTTATTTGTAATTAACGCTGGATTAAATGTTATCGCCATGAAGGGCATGGCATTAAAACAAGCATCAGCATTAGAATCCTTAAGTTATATCATCATATTAATTTTCGGTTGGTATTTCCTAGGAGAAAAAATAACGAAACGTAAACTCATCGGCAACATGATTATTATCGTTGGTGTAATCGTTTATTGTATCCAATAGTAAAAGGCTCCGTTTGTGATAAACGGAGCCTTTTACTATTGACCTAAATTTTGCACCTTCTCTTTCAAATCTCGAACTTGATCTACCGTCTGCATAAGCTCCGAGTTTTTAAACTCTTCTACATTCACTTTCCCTTCTTCTATCTTTGTCATCGCCGTATCAATTAACGTATTTAACTTTTCGTTATATCCGACGATTTGCTGATGAAGATCCTTTGCTACATCAGGCGGTGTTAATTCATTAAAAGCGGGTATATCTTGTTTAATTTCACTAAGCTTCGCTTCTAATTCTTTTCGAGCTTCACTATCATTAACAGCCTTTTCAGCTAATGCTGGTGCATCATTTGCAAACGCACTTATTTCATTTACATAGTCTGTCGCTTTTTGAGCATAATCTATGGAGTTCTTTCCTTGTTCTACTAGCGAACATCCCATTAAGCCAATTGTAACTATAAATACTACTAAAGTTGATTTTATTTTCATTTTAGGCTCCCTTCGTCTTTATAATTGTCTGTAAGTTTCTCTATCCTAACTTCTAGCTACATTACTTATAACCTTTTTTCAAATAGCTATTTACCCTCTTACATGCCCGATTACTGTTACAACATCTACTTCTATATGTACGCTAATAATATCTTCAATTATATCCGTATATCCTTGTCCTATAGCTGTTCCATAGTGTAATGTAAGCCCCTTCTTTTCATACACTGACTTTGGTACTGAAAAAATAAATCTCCTCCAATTTCTTTCATCAGCCGGTTCCATAATTAAAACAATCCCATCCTCATCAAACATATACGCTCGCCCTCCAACTTTACATTCACTATGGCTCAGTATTGCCTTGGTCAGCAAAATTTAAAACATAATAAGTTAAGATACACACTCTGCTGCACCATAAAAATAAAAAACATTCATTCTTTTTGTTAAGAATGAATGTTTTTTAAAAAATCAATTTCTAACTCTAGCATCTTTCTTTGACGAGGTTTTACTTTTCTTACGGGAACTCCCGCATAAATATACCAATCATCTAAACTCTCTTTTACCATACTCATCGCACCGACTGCCGTACCTTCTCCTATAGTTACATTTGGAAAAATAATAGAATTAGCACCAATAATCGCATGTTTTTTTAAAATAACTTTTTCTGTTTTCACATTCCTATATTGACTCGGAACAGTTGGTCCCATTAATGTATTCCCACTGAAATCATCTAGTACTGCATATACGATTGTTTTAGCTGAGATATTTGCAAAGTCATGCATTTCAATCCCAACTTCCCCTCCATATAACGCTGTATACGCTGATATATGCGAATAACTTCCAATTGTAATTTTGCCACTTAAAATGCAAAAATCATCAATCCTTACATGATTACCTACTGATATAACACCTGGATTATATATACTTGCTTTTTTACTAATCAATACATTCTTCCCAATTGATAAAAATCCAATTTTCTTTAGCTCTTCTTGACTATAAAAACTATTCATCTGCCAACACCGCCCTCTGACCTAAACATCTTACAATTTGTTCTACTATTTCTTTCGTCATTCCTTCCCATAAAGGCAAACTTACTATTCGTTTTGCTATTTTATTCGTTCTTGTTAAATCTGTAGACTTATAGTTTCTAAAAAGAACTTGTTGGTGGCAAGAGGGCGAAAAGTATAATCTAGCTTCTATTTTCTGTTTTTTCAGGTCTTCTATTACTTGTTTGTTGCGAACTTCTTCCGGACAAAGAATAGGCATAAATTGCTGAATAACTACTTCTGTCTTTTGGAGTTGCCACCCTTTTTTCATTAATCCATTACTTTGTAACAATTGTTTATACCATTCAGAAATACGGGTGCGTTCTTTTAATTTGTCATCCCATTTTTTCATAGTTGCAATCCCAATAGCGGCTGCATATTCAGACATTTTACAATTAAACCCCATCATCGTACATTCACGATTTGTATCAAATCCGAAATTCCCCATTCTTTTAATACGTTGTATATCTTCTTCATTTTTACTATATATGAGCCCTCCTTCACCAATTCCAAAAGGCTTTGTTGCATGAAAACTATATACGATCATTCCACTAAAATCCTGTCCATAATGCACACTTCCATTCATCAATCCGAATCCCGGTGCCGCATCTACGACAACCGGAACACCCCTCTTCTCTAATTCTTCATATTCTTCTAAGTTCATCCATGATCCAAAAGTTGCGTACGGGACAACAATCGCAACCTCTTCCTTTAATTCTTCAATCTTATCCAAAAGTACTGTTTTATCCATATACCAATCATCTATTGAAATATCAATAAAATAAGGTTCCAATCCACACCAAATAGCTACTAATGGAGTCGCTGGGAATGTAAAACTAGGCATGAGAGCATATTTTCCTTTTTTTCTTTTCTTAAGTTGAATGGCCGCCATTAACCCTAACGTTGCGTTTGCTACTGTTGTAACAGCTCCCCTGTTCTGAAAAAATCCCGACATAATTGTTTGTTCAAAACGTTGATTTATAGGTCCGTAATTCGTATATATGTGAGATGTATCAATTTCCTTCAATTCATCCAAATACTCAATTACAGGTACAGTTGAAGCACGTAAAAAAGGAATATTCTCCATATCTATCTATTCCTTCCTATCATTTTCGGACAATATAGAGCATATCTGTTTCAGATAAGCCAAATTTCCTAGCACTTTTCATCCCTTGTTTTTCAGCTAGGTTATATAATTCCACCTTAAATCCCGCATTCATTAATCGTTGAATGAACCCTGATTGATTATAAATTCTCACATGATCTTCTTGACCAAAAGCTAATTTCCTCAATTGTGGAGTTACAATTAATTCATTCTCTATAATAGAATCCACATTCATTACGATGGGTACTTGAATAATTCCCCATCCACCTGGTTTTAGAACCCTATATAACTCTCGCATTGCTTTGCCATCATCAAGAACATGTTCTAATACGTGGCTACATAAAATTACATCAAAAGTATTACTATCATATGTAATGCTTGTAACATCAATTTCCTTCATTAATGGATCCTTTGGCTCTAAATCCCCACATACATACGTAATATTTTTATACTCGTTAAACCAATCTCTTACATTCGCTTCAGGTGCAATATGAAGCATAGTATATTTTCTACTTAACAAGTCCGTTTCCGTTTCAATGTACACACGATACAATCTTTCACGATCCATCGAACTACAAACTGGACATATCCCTGTATCTTTATTCCACATCTCAAATTTATATTTTGGAAAATCATAATGTGCTGGCCAAGGTGAAAATTTTTCAAATTGTTGATTGCAATATTGACAATAACAACATTCTTTCTCAAACATATGGGCAACTAGTTTGTTTAACCCCTTTTTAATCTTTTCATTATAAATTTGATCTAGTTCTCCATTTCTTACTGCATCCTTAACTATAAATCCCGCATTCTCTAAACAATAGGATAAGCTCTCTTTATAATCTCTTTCAGAACTTAAAAACCCACTATTATATGCATCTATAATTAATTCAATCCACTCGTCAATTGTCATTAAAATAAAATGCATTTGTTTTTGATTTTGTCCACTATGTTGTCTAAAATAACTAAGAGGTTCTTGTATATAAACTACTTTTCCTTTCCTCATCATGTCTAGCCAAGTTGCAATGTCATTAATAGCAGAATAAGCCTTCCCTTTAAAATACCCAAACTTCCCTTCAAACAATTCCCGATTAAACAAAACAGTTGTCGGCTCACCAACTACATTTTTCAAATTTTTTAACATATAATTCCCTAATTCTTTTCCTTCAAAAAGCGTAGTTTCTTTCGCGATTTTTATATTTAATGTTGAAGGTGGTAATATCTCTCCATTCTCATCAATCAGTTCACGATATGACGTCAAAAATGAAATATTTTCTAACGTCAAAAAGTATTTCATCATTCTCTCGATCTTTTCATGATGAAATAAATCATCATCTAATAAAAAGTTTATATAGTCCCCATTCGCAAGTTCTACACACTTATTAAAGTTTTCAGCAACTAACGGCGTTTCATTTTTAACATATGTAATACACTTATATTCACGTAAATACGGTTGAATCATCGCATTGACTTCATTATTTGTACTGTCGTCAGAAATAATAATTTCAATATTTTCATATGTTTGATTCAGAGCACTATTAAGCGCCAATTCCAAGTAATACGGTCTATTGTACGCAGGAATAAGTATACTTACTTTCGGTAAAGGAGAATTATTATTTATATATTGTTTTTTCTTTTCTATGTTTATTTTCTTTTCTTTAATTTTTTGATAATAGTCTAATGTATATAATATTGATGATGGAACTATCCTTCTTGCATATTCTAGAAAATTAGTTATCGCTTCATCTAACTCTTTTTCGTTAGATAAGAAACCATATTTTTCTCCAGCTATAATACTATGTGAAAAATCTTCTAATCCATCCATCATTTTATTAGATTCATTTAACTGTTGATCTGGATGTAATCGAAAGTAACTCAGTGTCTCTGCTATATATACCGCTTTTCCTTTACTTAATAAAGATAACCATGAAGCTATATCTACGTTACAAAGATACCTCCTCTTATCAAAAATCCCATACGGTTCTTGTAAATCATTTTTACGAAATAAAACTGTTGTCGGTTCTCCAATATAATTTTTTTGATCGACAATTACCCTATTTGCTAATTCTGTTCCCTCTATAATCGTATCCTCTTTAAATAAACGGACAGTTGAATAAATATGTCGTAGTTCTTTCCCTTTTTCATCAATTACTTGACGATGGGATGTTACAAGCTTAATTTCATTATCTAAATCATTGAAAAAATACTTCATCATTTTTTCAATTTTATCCACATGAAAGATATCATCGTCCATTAAAAAATTTATATATTCACCGCTCGCTTTATTAAATAACATTAGAGCATTTTCAAACTGTCCAAGAGTTGACCTGTTTTTTATATAAGTAATATTTGAATGATCACATAAGTATTTTTGTAACACCTTTTCTGTTTCATCATTCGTACTATCATCTCCAACTATAATTTCTATATTAGAGTACGTTTGTTCCAGCACACTACGTAACGCCTCTTCAAAGTAGCGAGGACGATTATATGTAGGAATTAATACACTTACCAACGGAAGTTGATCTACCACCTCTTCATTTCTTTCAATACGAGTTCTCATTTTACTCTCTCACCTCTTCGCATATTATTTATATACGCGACACAAAAATCACATTACTGTAACCGAATGGAGCCTATATACTTTTATGCAGAAATGAAACGAAATATCATACTTTTCGTTCCTGAATAAACATATTTAATAACACGGACATTTTATTTGCACCTTTTTTATTCATATGATCACTATCATAAAAATCTTCATCACAAAATAATGGCGAATCAAATAAATCTATAATTTGAAAAGAATATTGAGCTTGAAAATCGTTTATAACTTTATAAAAATCTTCTTTTAATTTCTTACTACTACAATTGAAATAATGTGAAGTAACAGGGAATACAACAATTAGTGGTTTTATATCATGTTTTAAAAGTAATTCTAAATATGTTTTAAAAATTGTTTTATTTTCAACTAAAGTATGAGGATATGACAATTTAGCATGTGAAGCTGCTCTTATTTTTCCGTGTTCTTCAAAAGGAATGTGAAGAGGAGTGATATTCCATTCAGCATTTATCCAGGGCAATATCAATGATTCATCTGTTAGTTCGTCTAATAAAATATATTCAAAATGCAAATTAAAAATAGAAAAAAGTGGTTTCGGGGTATCTAGATGTGAGAATCCATCAGTGGATAGAGGAGAATGAACTACAGTATGATGGCCGTCTTGAAACAATGGATAATATACTTTGTGAATTCTATATGATTCAGATGATAACGACATGTCAAAGTAAAACGAGAAATAAGCTATTCCTATCAAACAATATTGAAAGGAATGATTGTTTGATAGTAGTTGTGATGCTATTAAATAATCATAGTATAAATCTTGCGATGGAAGTGTTAGTTTTATTGACTTTTTTGAGAGGAGCTCTGTACTTATGCCACAATGCGGATAAGACAAGCCCGTCGCAAACAATTCATACGTCGGATCACCCTTTGCTTTTTTCATAGAAATGTATAAAGACATAAGATCCGGATTTATTTGATAGATAGAAATTAATTTATTCCTCCATTCATACATGTATTTTGTTAAATTAATAATTTTTGTACTTTGCACGCCCCTATTTATTAATTCATTTGTAAGTTTTTCTGCGTCCATTCTCCAAACGACTATATATTGAAAAGAATTTTCTATTTGAACAATAGCTGAAACGTCTACAAGATGAACGATTGTTTTACATTTATTTTTGTCTAATGTATTTTGAATCTTCTCCCTTGATAATTCATCACTTAAAACAATAATTTTATACTGCTCCTTCACGTATATCCCCTCCATTATATGTATAATATGAAATTCATTTTTCATTCGTAACGATCATATACATTTGCCATCCATCAAAAAAAGAATAGAATATTTATTTCAAAACAAAAAATAGCTCCACCATTAGGCGTAGCTATTTTCACTATTATTACTTATTCAAACTATATTCCTTTATCTAACTCATAAAGCTTTCGATACTTCTCATTTTCTTTCAGAAGTTGTTCATGACTTCCTTGCATCACAATTTGACCACGATCAAGGAAGATAACTTCATCAACATGCTCAATTCCTACAAGATGGTGCGTAATCCAAATTACTGTCTTTTCTTCCGTTGCAGAAAACATTGTTTCTATTAAAGATAATTCTGTCTTTGGATCTAAGCCGATTGTAGGTTCATCTAGTACAATGATTGGTGCTTCTTGCATTAGCGTTCTAGCAAAAGCAACCCGTTGTCTTTCCCCGCCAGAAAACCTTTTCCCCATCTCATGCATTTTTGTTTGTAATCTATCTGGAAGAGAAGCAACATGCGAAGCTAATTGTGCTTTCTCTAAAGCATTCCATATCTCTTCATCTGTTGCCTCTGGTTTGCCGATTCGCACATTATTCCCAATTGTCGTATCGAATAAATGCGGCTTTTGATTCAATACAGAAATATATTTTGATAAAAGATTCGTGTGAGCATGTTCACTATTCAATAAAACTTCACCCTGTAATGGGCTTAGTGCACCTGTTAACAATTTTAACAAAGTAGATTTTCCAGTTCCGCTTCTTCCTAAAATGGCGATTTTTTTTCCTGCTTTTATTTGTAATGATACGTCTTTCAATACAAATTCATTGCTATCTGGGTAACGATACGATACATGATTTAATTCAATGTCTATATGTTTTGGTGCAACATAATCTTTATCTCTAGGTAATTCCTTTTCATCCTGTAAAACACCATTACCTTCTACTTGATTGAGACGATGAGCGGATTCTACATATGATGGAATTCGATCGATAGCATCTGACAGAGGAATTAACGCGTTTGTGACAGATAACGTCATTAAGACGAAAGCCGCAATAACGGTAGGAGCAATCTGTTCACTCGCCGCCTCATTTCCAGTCCATATAATCATTGAAATAACTACAATACCCACTACTAATTGAATAATACTGTCCCGAATATGATTCCAGCGCTTCATTCTTTTTTCCGTTTTTAACAACTGAGCATTTTGATCTACATACTTATCAATGAATTCATCTTTTCTACCACTTGCTTGCCAATCAGATAATCCAAAAACAGCATCTGTTAGTTTTTGGTACAAACGGTTTCTTCCTTGCTTTAAAGTAACATGATGTTTCTTCATTAAAAGTAATGATATAAATGGAAGAAGAAAAACGATAATAGCCAACATACATGCTGCAATAAGTGCAAACACTACGTCAAATGTACCGATAACAAGTACGAATATGCTATATACAACTAATGCTAATATGCTAGGAAATATTGTACGTAAATATAGGTTTTGTAAATGCTCTATATCTTCGGATAATACGCCTAACATATCGCCCGTTTGAAATCGTGAACGGAAAAATAACGCCTGTGGTTCTACTATCCCATATAGTTTCGTTCTCATCTTTTCTAATATGCGTAATACAACATCGTGTCCAACTAAACGCTCTACATAATGAAATACCGCTTGTCCTATACTAAACGCACGTGTTGCAACGATAGGAACATATACAGCCATTACATTTTCTGGTCTAAGAGCAGATTTAGAGATTAAATAACCTGAAATGAAAAGTAGCATCGCACCTGAACTAACTCCAAGAAGACCAAGGAAAATAGTTACAGTCATTCTACCTTTATTTTGCTGTATATACGGTTTAATCCAGTTACTCATCTCTATCCCCTCTCTTTCCTGCGAAAATGTAATGCTTCATTCTTTACAAGTTCTTCATACGTTCCGCTTTCTATCATTTTCCCTTTATTTAAAATAAGAATATGATCCATCTGTTTCATCCAGTGAAGACGATGTGTTGCAAGAAATACTAACTTACCTTCAAACTGACGTAACATCGCTTGCTTTATTTCAAATTCAGTTTCAATATCAAGATGTGCTGTAGGCTCGTCTAATAAAATAATTGGCTTTTTGCTTAAAAGGGCTCTCGCCATTGCGACACGTTGTTCTTGTCCGCCACTCAGCATACACCCACCTTCTCCAATTCTTTCATACATTCCATTTGGAAGCGATGTAACGAGTGAACGAAGACCAACTTCATTCATAACTCTTTCCACTTCTTCATCCGTTGTATTTGTTTCATAGAAACAAATGTTATCTTTTAATGAAAGCGGGAAAATATAAGGTTGCTGCGGAATATAAGCAATATTCTTTTGCCACTCTTCACGAGTAGCCCCGTCAATTTCCACACCATTTACAATCATCTTTCCAGCTGAAGGAGTTAAAAACCCTGCTAATACGTCGATTAACGTTGATTTCCCTGCTCCACTTTCACCAATTACACCTATAGCGCCAGTGCCTTTCCAAGTAAAATCAATTTCCTCTAATATAGCTTTTTCAGATTCATCATTCTTTACTTTTACATCTTGTAATTTCAAGTTACTAGTTGAATTCCATATTAAGTCTACATTAGATTCTTTCTTCCCTATTTCTTTTTGTCGCTGTAAAATCTCTTCTATTTGCTCCATTGCAAGTTGTCCATCTAACGTAGCATGATAATTTGCTCCAACTTGTTTAATCGGCAAGAAGTATTCCGGAGCTAAAATTAAAATCGTAAGGGCTGGCAATAGTACAATTGTTCCATCTATTAAACGTATCCCTAATCCGACCGCTACAAATGCAATTGATAAACTCGTAAAGAAATCTAATGCAAATGAAGAAAGAAAAGCAACTCGCAAAGTACGCATCGTTGTTTTTCTATATCTTTTACTTACTTTTTCAATCTTTCCTTCGTGTTGTTTACTTTGACCTAAATACTTTAATGTTTCTAATCCTTTTAACGTATCTACAAAATGATTAGAAAGAACACGATATGTTTCATATTGGCTATCCGCCATTTTCTGCGCTGCTAATCCTAGTAGGATCATAAAAATAATTACGATAGGAATCGTTACAACTAAAATGATTCCTGACTCAATATCTAGTGTAAAAACATATAGTACAATTAGTCCTGGTACGATACTACTTCTAATCATTTTAGGAATTGTTAATTCAATATATGTTTTAAATTTCTCAATTCCCTCTATCGATAAGGTAACCAGATGACCTGTTCCAACAGTTTGAACATACCGTGGACCTAATGTGAAATACGCCTCTATTAATTGTTTTCTCAGTAGCGATCCTGTTTTTTCAGCGAAACGTTCCACTAATATTTGTGACATTCGAACTAGCAAATGACGTACTGCAAACGTGATTCCGAAATAAACTGTTTCATTTAACATAGATTGCACTGCTTCTCCCTGAAATAAAAACGTAATAGCTCGCGCTAAAAACACCGTTTGTGCAATAATACTAAAAGCTTCTAACATGCTAATGATTGTTAGCACTACATATAAAACTCGGCTACCAGGATACGATGGAAGTCCTCTTTTTCTTTTCATTAGTACTCCAAATCTTTATCTGACTTAACAGGTTGTCTAAACACATAGAAACTCCATATTTGACTTCCCAAAACAAATGGCAATATAGCAATTGAAAAATACGTCATCAGTTTTAGTGCATAATCTCCTGATGCTGCATTATAAATTGTCAAATCGTATATTGCCCCTAACGAACTAATTAAGACGCGCGGGAACATGCCGGCAAACACACTCGCACTTAGTAAAATGATTGTTAAACTTGTCATAAAGAAAGCCCAACCATCTCTTCTTCTTTTATTTAATAATGTTGACACACATAATGCTACAAAAGCTCCAATCGGAACCATAATCCATTCTGTACCATGACCAGTGAAAATATCTGTTTTCCATAACCCTACACTAGCAAAAATAAGAAGCGCTATAATTGCAAGTGGTGCAATTTTCAGTGCAGCAATACGTGCACGTTCTCTTAACTTACCAGTTGTACGTATTGTAAGGAATTGCAAGCCGTGAACAATACATAGCAGAAGGAACATAACTCCTCCAAGTAATGCAAAGGGATGAAGTAATTGTAGGAATCCACCTACAGCATTTTTCGTCTCATCAATTGGAATACCTACCATAAAGTTAGCAATGGCAACTCCCCAAAGGATAGGTGGTAATAAACTTCCTAAAAACATACCCCAATCCCAAAAACCTTTCCATTTATGATTGTCTATTTTCGCACGGAATTTAAAGGAAACACCTCTTATAATTAAAGCAAGAAGCATAAATACAAAAGGAATGTAAAACCCACTAAATAAAGTTGCATACCAGTGCGGGAATGCTGCGAACATAGCGCCACCTGCACAAACAAGCCATACTTCATTCGCATGCCAAAATGGGCCAATTGTATTTAAGTAAATCCTTTTCTCTAAATCGTTTTCTCCTAAAAACCTTGAAACTATACCTACACCGAAATCGAAACCTTCAAGTACAAAGAAGCCTACGAATAAAATTGCAATAATGATAAACCACAACTCATTAAGAGATAACATACTCATCCTCCTTATCAAATGGATCATGGCTTTGAGAATCCTGTTTCGCTTTCTTATTCTCATGTCCTTTAATGATACGAACGAATAAGTAAATGGTAATTCCACCTATAATTAAATATAGTGATGTGAATGAAACTAAAGAGAATAACACTTCTCCGAACGTAACATTTGGAGATACAGCATCTTCCGTTTTCATAACACCGAAGACTACCCAAGGCTGACGTCCCATTTCAGTCATAATCCATCCTACTGTATTACCGATAAACGGTAGTGAAATTGCATACACCATTAATTTTAAATACCAAGTTTTTTCAGCTAAACGGTCCTTTTTGGATAAGAACCAACCGTACGCTCCTAGAAGAAGCATAAATGTTCCACTCATTACCATCGCTCTAAAACTCCAAAACATCGTGTGTACTGGCGGAATATAATCTCCAGGCCCATATTTTTCTTCATATTGCTTTTGAATTTGATTCATCCCTTCTACTTGACCGCTAAATTTATCAAATGATAATAGGCTTAGCATATAAGGGATTTGAATTTCAAACGAATTTTCTTTCTTCTCTGCATCAATTTTCGCAAATACAGTAAATGGCGCTGGATCTTCACTCGTATTCCATAACGCTTCAGCAGCCGCCATTTTCATTGGGTGTGTTTTGATTAATTGTTGCGCTTGCGCATGACCGAAGAATAATACTAGCGCCGTTGTAAGTGTTCCAACAATGATAGAAATGCGGAATGATTTTTTAAACACTTCCGTTTCTTGGGCTTTCGTTATTTTCCATGCACTCACACCTGCAATAAAGAATGCACCCGTTGCAATTGCCGCTGTAATGGTATGCGGGAATTGTACCCATAATTGTGGGTTTTGAATAATTGCTAAGAAATCATTCATTTGTGCACGTCCATCTGCTGCCATTTCATATCCTACTGGCGATTGCATAAATGCACTTGCAGTTAAAATCCAAAATGCTGATAACATTGTTCCAATTGAAAGGAGCCAAATACATAAAAGGTGAATGCGCTTCGGTAATTTATCCTCACCGAATACCCATAAACCTAAAAATGTAGACTCAATGAAAAATGCTAATAAACCTTCAATCGCAAGTGATGGACCAAACACATCACCTACGAAACGTGAATAGGTTGACCAGTTCATACCAAACTGGAATTCTTGTAAAATACCAGTTACTACACCTACCGCAAAGTTAACAAGGAATATTTGTGTCCAAAACTTCGTCATCTTCTTATAAATTTCTTGTCCCTTTACCACATATAACGTTTGCATTAACGCAATGATAAAAGCTAAACCAATAGACAGCGGAACAAAAAAGTAATGGAAAATCGTTGTTGATGCGAATTGTATTCGTGCCAATTCAAGCGTTTCCATACTACAATCACTTCCTTCATAGTTTTTATAATAAAAGTGAATTGAGCAATCTTATCAAGCTCAATTATTAAGAAATACGAAAAGACAAAAACATTTTGTATGTATTGTCGAAAAATACGAAGTTTCAGTTTTTCAAACTATTGTAATGCTATTTTTTACCTTTTCACTATTTCTGTAGTGTTTTATTCGTTAATCGAATTGTATAATATACCTGCATAGTAAATTCAGCTGATTTTTGACGTATTATTGACATCATTTTGTCTGAAATATGTCTTTTGGTATTTTTTTGAATTAGATTTTTCTCATCGATAAAATGTGTTTTTTTAATATGAGACTTATCTTTGCATCAATAAAATAATCGTTTCTCTCTTTATACACTTGACTTTTCTACGGAAAAATGTCCTATTAACCAATGGATAATTTCGTTATTTTTTTGTCAAGCGAAAAATGTATTTCTAAAATTCAAACATGAAATATTGTTATTCAAAAATAGGAAATAACCTCCTCTTTTTAGATTAAAAATTCACTTTTTTGTCATTTTTTCAAACTAAAATAAATTAAAAATACCGAGAATCCATTAGACTCTCGGTATTTTTTAATTTATTTTGCTGTATGTTTTCTAATAGCCGGTAAAATTTCAGTAGCAATTAGCTCGATATTTTTCTCAATTTTATCATATGGTACGCCACCAAAATCAATTTCTGCCATAAAGCGTTGTTGCCCAAACAATTCATATTGGTAAAGCATTTTTTCAATAATTTGTTGTGGGCTACCAACCATTAACGCGTCACGGTAATCTATTGCATTTGTAAATTGTTGTTTCGGATACCCACCACCGCGTAGCGTAAGCATACCAGCATTAATGTGAGGGTAGTATTCACTAAGTGCATCTTGTGAATTTTTCGCTGTATAAAATAAACTCGTTGTTGCAACTGGCAAACTCGCTGGATTAAATCCACTTTGCGCAGCCGCCTCACGGTAAGCATCTACTGATCCTTTAAAGTTAATAGCTGGACCACCTAGTGTTGTTATCATCATTGGTACACCTGCACGTCCTGCTTTAATCGCACTAGCTGGTGGGCCACCAACTGCACGCCAAATTGGTAAGTTATTATTTTTAGCTCTTGGAATAACCGATGCATGCGCAAGCGGTGCTCTGAACTGTCCATTCCATGTTACATGTTCCTCTTTATTAATTTTTAATAAAAGATCCATCTTCTCTTCAAATAACTCTTCATAATCATTCACATCATAACCAAGTAAACTATATCCCCCAATACGAGATCCACGACCAGCCACAATTTCTGCACGTCCATTAGAAATCAAATCAAGTGTAGCAAAGTCCTCGTATACTCGTACCGGATCAGATGTACTTATTATCGTTGCTGAACTTGCAATTTTTATATTTTTCGTTGCTTGCGCAATCGCTCCTAAAATAACTGTATGAGCTTGCGTTGTAAAGTGTGTTTGATGACTTTCACCGACAGCAAATACATCAAGTCCAGCTTCATCTGCTAACTTAGCTGTTTCAATTAATTCATGAATTCTTTGTTCCGCACTAATTTTCTCTCCATTATGCGGATTTAAAACATGATCCCCAATCGAATATAATCCAAACTCCATCCCTTTACTTGTATCCATACGGTATTTTTCCATCATTACTCTCTCCTCGTATATTATATTTAAGCTGTTATTTCAGCTTTAAATTCCCTTAATAAGAGACCCGTAAATTAATACTTGGATG
>NZ_JAQFUL010000065.1:0-28840 GCF_027716265.1 Bacillus cereus group sp. Bc031 | reverse complement strand
TGTGTGCGAATTCAAGAAAAATTAAACCACCTATCCCCTAAAGAATTTAGGGAACAAGTGGTTTAGGTGTTTTGATTAGTGTCCCGTTTTCAGGGTTCACTTCATCAACAAGGGAGTTTTTTTATGCACTTGTATGCAAATATAAAAGTCCAATTTCAGAGAAGAGATAAGATAGGCCGTAACATCCAACGCCAAGCATTCCGTAATGAAATAATTGCTTCGCTTTTTCTTTTCGTGAGGAACGAATAAAGAAGCCTTTCCAAATACCAAACCCGATACAAATCCATTCAAGAATCATAAAAAGTGCAGATAATATGAGCATAAATAAAACCATTATGAGCCCTCCTGATTATAATGTTTCATGCTGCATTCTTAGGGGTGGTTGTCCTTGTTATGTTATGTATATGTACATCTTTACAAAACAGTATGGTCTGCACGAAAAGATTTTAAAACTTTTGCACATAACCTACCCTATTTATTTTCAAAATAAAGGTGGAGGAGGTTTTTCGTGTGAAGAATCTTAAAATCATTTGGATATATCGTTTAGGGTTATTGTTACTTGTTTTTCTTTGTTTGCTCGTCTTTTTAAAAATTAAGCCGCTATGGGCACCGATTATTTTTGTATGTAAAGTGGCCATTACACCGTTTCTTATTGCATGTTTCATTGCGTATTTATTGCATCCTTTAATTGAAAAAATTCATAAGGAAGGGATGCCGCGTACACTCGCTATTTTGCTTATTTACATCCTTTTCTTTGGCGGGATTGGTTATGGAATTTATAAAGGAACGCCGGTTGTGATTAAGCAATTACAAGAAATCAATGAACAATTCCCGCAGTTTACAAAGATGTATGATTCGTGGATGGATGGTGTTACAGAACAAACAGCGAATTTCCCGTCATTTATTCATGAAAAGGTGAAACAAATTTTTGTCGGAGTAGAGACGAAGATACAAGCACTTTTAAATAAAGTGATGAGCACAGCTCGTGGTGTACTAGATTCGTTACTCATTATTTTCTTAATTCCGTTCATTGTATTTTACATATTAAAAGATTACGGTGAGTTTTATCATATCTTTTGGAAACTAGTCCCGAGTAAGTGGCGTAGTACGGGGCAAATGTTGGCGAAAGAAATTGATAAGTCACTTGGAAGTTATATTCGCGGACAGTTATTCGTTTGTTTAGTATTAGGAGGAGTATCGGTTCTTTCTTTTTGGTTTATCGGTATGAAATATCCATTATTACTTGGCATCATCATCGGGATAACGGATATAATCCCATACTTTGGCCCTATTTTAGGAGCGATTCCAGCGTTGATGATTGCAGCAACGGTATCAACAAGTTTACTCATTAAAGCGGGGATTACGATTGCTATTTTGCAATTCGTAGAAAGTAACATTTTATCCCCTTATATCGTTGGTAAGTCGCTTCGCATGCATCCTGTTATTATTATGCTTGCATTATTAGTTGGGGGAGAAGTGGCAGGAATTGTAGGGTTATTAATATCAGTTCCTATTTTAGCGGTCATTCGTACAGTGATCGTTCATGTAAGGCCTCTTTGGAAAAAAGAAGATGTGTAATAGGAAGGCCCTCTACTTATAAAAGTAGAGGGCTATCATTATTTAGAGAGTTGCTCGTTTATTTTTTGAACGAGAGAGCTTACATCATTTGTTTGAATATGTTTTATTTTTTTCCATTCATTATCATACATAAATACAATTTGATTGCTGAAAAGCCGCTTTTGTTCTTTTAAATTTGAAATTTTTGCGAAAGCGTACTCTTCAAATAAAGGGTTCTTACTTACATCTGGTCCATAAAAGAAGAGCCGTTTGTCTGTTAAAATTAGCAATCCTGGCCTTGCGACGGAACGATAAATAAATATGTCTAGTGAACAGGCTACGTAAAACAATATTGTTTCATCAGTCGTTAACATATTTTTAGCTTCGTTCAATAAGGTTGTCATTATAATCGCTCCTTTATTATTAATAATTTAATTATAACAAAAATAAAACATTCAGAAAAGTGCGTGGGAGTAGTACAATTTGTTAATACATGCATAATATATGAAAAGGCTGTTAAGAATGAATAGTAGAATAGCTATGATTAATAAGTAATTGATATAATATAAATGATTATCTACATTGACAAACTTAAGAGAATTCTATTATATTTAGTCATATAATACATTAAATCAATGACGGAACAAGTACGTTACAGTCCATTTATAGAGAGAAGCTTCCATATGGCTGAAAGAAGCTTTAAATGAAGGGTAACAGAAAGCTAATCCTGAGAGCAGCTAATCACTGCCGTCTTGCCACGTTACGGCACCATGAGGTGATGAATTGATTGTTATAGTAATCAATTCATAATTAGGGTGGTATCGCGAGTTAACTCTCGTCCCTTTTATAGGGGCGGGAGTTTTTTTTATTTAAGGAGGAAAATACAATGAAACAACTAACAGGCGCACAAATTCGTCAAATGTTTTTAGACTTTTTCCAAGAAAAAGGACATGCAGTAGAACCTAGTGCATCACTAGTTCCACATGAAGATCCATCTCTTCTATGGATTAACAGTGGTGTAGCAACATTAAAAAAATATTTTGATGGACGTGTAATCCCGCAAAATCCACGTATTACAAATGCTCAAAAATCAATTCGTACAAACGATATTGAAAACGTAGGGAAAACAGCTCGTCACCATACATTCTTTGAAATGTTAGGAAACTTCTCAATCGGTGATTACTTCAAAGAAGAAGCAATTACTTGGGCTTGGGAATTTTTAACGAGCGACAAATGGATTGGATTCGATAAAGAATTACTATCCGTTACAATTCATCCAGAAGATGAAGAAGCATTCACAATTTGGAATGAGAAAATGGGTGTTCCAAAAGAGCGCATCATCCGCTTAGAAGAGAACTTCTGGGATATCGGTGAAGGACCAAGTGGACCGAATACAGAGATTTTCTATGACCGCGGAGAAGCGTACGGTAATGACTTTAGTGACCCGGAATTATATCCAGGTGGAGAAAATGAGCGTTACTTAGAAGTATGGAACCTTGTATTCTCTCAATTTAACCATAATCCAGACGGTTCATATACACCACTTCCTAAGAAAAACATCGATACAGGGATGGGTCTAGAGCGTATGACATCTATCGTTCAAGATGTGCCTACAAACTTTGACACAGACTTATTCATGCCGATGATTGGTGCAACAGAAACAATCTCTGGTGAGAAATATCGTAATGGTGACTTAGAAAAAGATATGGCGTTTAAAGTAATCGCTGACCATATCCGTACAGTAACATTCGCTGTTGGTGACGGTGCTCTTCCATCTAACGAAGGCCGTGGTTATGTGTTACGTCGTTTATTACGCCGTGCGGTTCGTTATTCGAAGAAATTAAACATCAACCGTCCATTCATGTTTGAATTAGTACCGGTTGTTGGAGAAGTAATGAAAGACTTCTATCCAGAAGTACTTGAAAAGAAAGATTTCATTGCAAAAGTTGTGAAAAATGAAGAAGAGCGTTTCCACGAAACACTTCATGATGGTGAAGCAATTTTAGCTGAAGTTATCGCAAAAGCGAAAGAAGAAAAAACAACGGTTATTTCTGGAGTAGATGCGTTCCGTCTATATGACACATACGGTTTCCCAATTGAATTAACAGAAGAATATGCAGAAGAAGCTGGTATGACTGTTGATCATGAAGGTTTTGAAAATGAAATGGAAAAACAACGTGAGCGCGCACGTGCTGCTCGTCAAGATGTTGATTCTATGCAAGTTCAAGGCGGTGTCCTTGGAGAAGTGAAAGTAGCGAGCGAGTTCGTTGGTTACGGTACAGTTGCAACAGAAAGTAACGTTGTTGCACTTGTGAAAAACGGTGAATACACAGACAGCTTACAAGTTGGTGAAGAAGGACAATTAATGCTTGATGTAACACCATTCTATGCTGAGAGCGGTGGACAAATTGCAGACCGTGGTTATCTTCTTGCTGATGGCGTGAAAGTTCTTGTAAAAGACGTACAAAAAGCACCAAACGGCCAAAACTTGCACAAAGTTGTAGTTGAAGAAGGTACATTAACGAAAGATGCGGCTGTAAAAGCTATTATCGATACGAAAAACCGTAGTAGCGTTGTGAAGAACCATACAGCAACTCACTTACTACACCAAGCATTAAAAGACGTACTTGGAACACATGTTAACCAAGCAGGTTCTCTTGTAACTTCTGAACGTCTACGCTTTGACTTCTCTCACTTCGGTCAAGTACAAACTGACGAATTAGAAAAAATTGAGCGTATCGTAAACGAGAAAATTTGGGAAAGTATTGATGTTGAGATTTCTCAAAAAGCAATCGAAGAAGCGAAAGAAATGGGCGCAATGGCATTATTCGGTGAAAAATACGGAGATGTTGTACGCGTTGTACAAGTTGGCGATTACAGCTTAGAGCTTTGTGGTGGTTGTCACGTTGATAATACAGCTTCTATCGGTATTTTCAAAATCGTTGCTGAGTCTGGTATCGGTGCAGGAACTCGTCGTATTGAAGCAGTAACTGGTAAGTCTGCTTATGAATTAATGAACGATCAAGTAGGTTTATTAAAAGAAGCAGCTGGAAAAATGAAAACAAATCCAAAAGACATTTTAACAAGAGTTGATGGTCTATTTGCTGAAGTGAAACAATTGCAAAAAGAAAATGAATCTCTTGCTGCGAAATTAAGCAATATCGAAGCTGGAAACTTAACTGATTCTGTAATGACAGTTGATGGCGTGAACGTATTAGCAGCGAAAGTAAATGTTGCAGATATGAATAACTTACGTACGATGATGGATGATCTGAAAAATAAATTAGAATCTGCGGTTGTCGTATTAGCGTCTGTAAATGATGACAAAGTAAACATCTTAGCTGGCGTAACGAAAGATTTAATTAGCCAAGGTTACCATGCTGGTAAACTTGTGAAAGAAGTAGCTTCTCGTTGTGGCGGTGGCGGTGGTGGCCGTCCTGATATGGCACAAGCGGGCGGTAAAAACCCAGCGCAAGTTGAGGAAGCTTTAGCATTTGTACAAGAGTACGTTAAATCTGTTTCAAAATAAAGAGATAGTAGTGTACAATGGTAGGGAGAGGAGAAGTTCTTCTCCCTATACTTACTATATAAGTGAGGTGCTTGAAATGGACGGTTTTGATAAAACAATGAAGTTTAGCATTCAAGATGAAAAACAGAGTGTCCATGTAAATGATGTACTTTTAACTGTGTATGATGCACTTCAAGAAAAAGGCTATAATCCGATTAACCAAATCGTCGGTTATTTATTAAGTGGAGATCCAGCATACATACCTCGCCATAAAGATGCACGTAGCATCATTCGTAAGCTTGAACGTGATGAATTAATTGAAGAGCTTGTGAAGTCTTACTTGAAACATCATCGTGAGGAGTAGTTTATGCGGATATTAGGTTTAGATGTAGGTACAAAAACAGTCGGAGTTGCAATTAGCGACGAAATGGGCTGGACAGCACAAGGGTTAGAAACAATTAAGATTAACGAAGAACGAGGTCACTTTGGTTTTGATCGTATTTCTGAGTTAGTAAAGCAGTATGATGTGGACAAGATAGTAGTAGGTTTACCTAAAAATATGAATGGTACAATTGGCCCGCGTGGTGAAGCGTGCCAACAATTTGCAGAAAACCTACGAGAGCTGTTACAATTAGACGTTGTAATGTGGGACGAGCGTTTGTCAACGATGGCAGCGGAACGTCTACTCATTTCAGCCGATGTAAGCCGTAAGAAGCGAAAGCAAGTAATTGATAAGATGGCTGCAGTCGTAATCTTACAAGGATTTTTAGATAGTAAATAAGAGGTGACCAAAATGGAAGAAAATCAAATTACAATTGTAGACGAAAAAGGTAACGAACATTTATGTGAAATTATTTTCACTTTTGACGCTGAAAAATTTGGCAAAAAATCATACGTAGTCTTCTCTCCAATCGGTGAAGTAGACGAAGATGGAGACCAAATTTACGATGCAATGGCTTATGAGCAAAATGAAGAAGAGGGCGGAACTTTACTTCCAATCGAATCTGAAGAAGAGTGGGAAATGGTACAAGAAATGTTCAACACTCTAGCTGATGAGCAAGAAGCTGAATAATAAGTACTGAAAAGGTGGACGATATATAGTCTACCTTTTTTATATGTAAAATGAAAGATTTTTTGTCGAAACTGCGTAATCCTTTGTAGTATAATGAGACGGATTGTAGAAAAATAAAGTATCTGTCAAAAATGATAGGTAAGTTTATTGTGATTTTTCATCGTTTTGTATAGAAAGATGTACATATGGCCTACAATTGAATAAGGAGGAAGAGTTTTGGTAGAGAATCAAGTGAAAAAGAAGCGTAGACGCATTTTTTTATTCTCGATAATTGCACTGCTTTTAGTTTGTGGTTCAGTCTATGCGTATATTTCATCCGCATTAGGACCGGTTGATAGCGGGAATAAAAAAGAGATTGAAGTAGAAATTCCAAAGGGATCATCTACTAGTAAAATTGGTGAGATTTTAGAAGAAAAAGGTGCTGTGAAAAACGGTACAGTTTTTAGTTTTTATACAAAGGCTAAATCTAAAAATTTACAAGCGGGTACATATTTATTAAATCCTTCAATGAGTGCAAAAGATGTTATTGAGCAAATGTCATCTGGTAATGTACATCGTCCAGCACTTTATAAAGTGACGGTAAAAGAAGGGGCACAAGTAACTGAAATTGCAGAAACGGTTGCAAACGAATTAAAATGGAATAAAGATGATGTTGTACGTCAATTAAACGATAAAGCATTTATTCAAAAAATGCAGCAAAAGTATCCCAAGCTGTTAACGGATAAAATCTTTGATAGCAATATTAAATATCCATTAGAAGGTTATTTATATCCTGCGACGTACTCTTTCTATAAAAAAGATACAACTTTAGAAGAAATTGTTATCCAAATGCTTGAGAAAACGAATGCAATCATTGTTCAAAACGAAGCAAAAATGAAAGCGAAAAACTGGGATGTGCATCAGCTTTTAACATTGTCTTCACTTATTGAAGAAGAGGCAACAGGCTTTACAGATCGTCAAAAGATCTCTAGTGTCTTTTATAATCGTTTAGCAAAAGGTATGCCGCTTCAAACGGATCCAACGGTATTATATGCACTTGGAAAGCATAAACAACGTGTATTATACGAAGATTTAAAGATAAACTCACCGTACAATACGTACGTTGTGAAAGGATTGCCGGTGGGCCCGATTGCAAACTCTGGTAAACATTCAGTGGAAGCAGCGCTAGAGCCTGCGCAAACAGATTATTATTATTTCTTAGCTGCACCAACTGGTGAAGTGTACTATGCGAAAACATTGGAAGAGCATAATGCACTAAAGCAAAAATATATTACGAAAAAGCAGTGAAATGGGGAGGGATAGCGAAAAAGGTCGCACATCCCTCTTTTTTGTGGTAAAATATATCGGGTTAAAAACTGGCAGAAGAATCGTTTTTAATATCAAAACGGGACGTACAAGCTAAGGATAAAGCTGGCTTGTATTTTTATTGCATTCTATGTGTGAAAAGACGTCATAGAGGCACTTCTCCATGTAAATAAGGAGGACCATTATGGAGGATGCAGTTAACGAGTACCTATTATCATTTATTGATCCGAAAGATAAATTAATTCTTGAAATGGAAGACTATGCGAAAGAAAATCATGTGCCAATTATGGATCGACTTGGAATGGAATTTATGTTGCAATTTTTACGTTTAATTGGACCGAAGAGCATTTTAGAGCTAGGTACAGCAATTGGCTATTCTAGTATTCGTATGATGCAAGCTATTCCAAATTCTCGCATTGTGACAGTTGAGCGCAATCGCGATCGATATGAAAAAGCACTTGAATATATAGAACGTTCACCAGTTAAAGAACGTATTTCCGTTATTTACGGTGATGCGTTAGAAACAGGCGAGCAAGTAGAAGAACATGGAACATTTGACGTTATTTTTATTGACGCAGCAAAAGGACAATATCGTCGCTTTTTTGACTTATATGAACCGTTATTAAATCCTGGTGGCGTAATTATTTCAGATAATGTTATGTACCATGGCCTTGTAACGACGAAAGAGAAAATTGAAAACAGACGTACACGTGGTTTAATCCGTCGTATTAAGACGTACAATGAATGGCTTATGAACCATGAAGGATATGATACAACGATTTTCCCAATTGGTGATGGAGTAGCTGTTAGTAAAAAGAAAGGGTGACCAAGGTATGAAGAAACCAGAATTGTTAGTAACACCAAAAGCAGTGGCGGATATCGAACCTCTTGCGAAAGCAGGAGCAGATGCGGTAATGATCGGTGAGCAAAAGTTTGGTTTACGTTTAGCAGGGGAATTTTCACGTGAAGATGTGAAACAAGCTGTGAAGATTGCACATGAAAATGGTGTAAAAGTATACGTAGCAATGAACGCTATGTTCCACAACGATAAAGTAGAAGAATTAACAGACTATGTTGCATTTTTAAACGAAGTACATGTAGATGCAATTGTTTTCGGAGATCCAGCAGTATTAATGGCGGTTCGCGAAGTAGCGCCAAATATGCAATTGCACTGGAATACAGAAACAACAGCAACAAACTGGTTTACTTGTAACTACTGGGGACAAAGAGGAGCAAAACGTGCTGTATTAGCTCGCGAGCTTAGCTTAGATGAAATTGTTGAATTAAAAGAAAATGCTGAAGTGGAACTTGAAGTGCAAATTCACGGTATGACTTGTATGTTCCAGTCGAAGCGTTCGTTAGTAGGAAACTACTTTGAGTATCAAGGACGTCATCTTGACATTGAAAAGAAAAAATATGAAGAGAATATGTTCTTATATGACCCAGAGCGTAACAATAAATATCCAATTTATGAAGATGAAAATGGTACTCACATTATGAGTCCAAATGATATTTGTTTCATCGATGAGTTAGAAGAGCTAATTGATGCTGAAATTGATAGCTTAAAAGTTGATGGTGTACTAAAAAGCTCTGCATACATTATTGAGGTAACGAAGAAATATCGTAAAGCAATTGATTTATGTGTAGAAGATCGTGATGCGTATTACGACGTGAAAGACGACTTATATAAAGAGATAGAAGAAATGCAACCGGTGAATCGTCCGTTAGATACAGGATTCTTCTTTAAAGAGACGGTTTACTAAACGAGGAGGGTGTAGGAAATGACTGTACAAGAAATTTCACGAGTGATCGATGGCAAACGCGTTATTGTGAAGAAACCTGAACTGTTAATCCCTGCGGGTAACTTAGAAAAATTAAAAGTAGCTATCCATTACGGGGCAGATGCTGTATATTTAGGTGGACAAGAATTTGGTCTTCGTTCGAATGCAGGTAACTTTACACTGGAAGAAATGGCAGAAGGTGTGGAATTTGCAAAGAAATATGGAGCAAAAATATATGTAACAACAAATATCTTTGCACATAATGAAAATATGGACGGGCTAGAGGAATATTTAAAAGGGATTGAAAAAGCTGGCGTAACGGGAATTATCGTTGCTGATCCGCTTATCATTGAGACTTGTAAACGTGTAGCGCCTTCTGTTGAGGTGCATTTAAGCACACAGCAATCACTATCCAACTGGAAAGCAGCACAGTATTGGAAAGAAGAAGGTTTACATCGTCTTGTATTAGCTCGTGAAGCAAGCTATGAAGAAATGAAAGAGATTAAAGAAAAAGTGGATATTGAAATTGAAGCATTCGTCCATGGTGCAATGTGTATCGCATATTCAGGAAGATGTACGCTAAGTAACCATATGACAGCGCGTGACTCTAACCGTGGTGGTTGTTGTCAATCTTGTCGCTGGGACTATGATTTAGTTCAAACAGTATCACAACATAAAGATGCAAAAGAGCTTCCTCTATTCCAAGAAGAAGATGCTCACTTTGCAATGAGTCCAAAAGACTTAAATTTAATTTTATCAATTCCGAAAATGATTGAAATTGGAATTGATAGCTTAAAAGTTGAAGGACGTATGAAATCAATCCATTACGTAGCTACTGTAGCGACAGTATATCGTAAAGTAATTGATGCATATTGTGCGGATCCTGATAACTTTGAGTTTAAACAAGAATGGTTAGATGAGCTTGATAAATGTGCAAATCGTGATACAGCTCCTGCATTCTTTGAAGGGGTTCCAGGACATCAAGAGCAAATGTTTGGAAATCATAGTAAGAAAACAACGTATGATTTCGCTGGTTTAGTGTTAGATTATAATGAAGAAACGGGCATCGTAACGATTGAGCAACGTAATCATTTCAAACCAGGACATGAAGTGGAGTTCTTTGGACCAGAAATAGAAAACTTTACGCAGACGGTGGAGAAAATTTGGGATGAGGATGGAAACGAATTAGATGCAGCGAGACATCCGTTGCAGATCGTGAAATTCAAAGTGGATCAACCAGTGTATGTGAATAATATGATGCGCAAAAGCATACTTCAATAAGAAAGAGTGATAGTCGAATGGGGACGAATAAGCCTGTTGTAATTGGAATTGCTGGTGGTTCAGGGTCAGGTAAGACAAGTGTAACGAAAGCGATTTTTGACCATTTTAAAGGTCATTCCATTTTAATCTTAGAGCAAGATTATTATTACAAAGATCAAAGCCATTTACCAATGGAAGAACGTTTAAAAACAAATTATGATCATCCATTAGCGTTTGATAATGATTTGTTAATTGAACATTTGCAGCAGTTGCTTGCATATAAACAAGTAGAGAAACCTGTATATGACTATACATTGCATACGCGTTCAGATGAAATTATTCCAGTTGAGCCGAAAGATGTAATCATTTTAGAAGGAATTCTTATTTTAGAAGACCCACGTCTTTGTGAGTTAATGGACATTAAGTTATTCGTTGATACAGATGCTGACCTTCGTATCCTGCGCCGCATGCAGCGTGATATTAAAGAACGTGGTCGTACGATGGATTCAGTTATTGATCAATATGTAAATGTTGTACGTCCAATGCACAATCAATTTATTGAGCCTTCTAAGAAATTTGCGGATATTATTATCCCTGAAGGTGGACAAAACCACGTTGCAATTGATATTATGGTTACAAAAATTGCAACAATTCTTGAACAAAAAGTAAATTTGTAATAGCATAGTAAAAGATATACGGTAGGAAGGGATTTTTTCCCTTCCTATCGAATACAATGAAACATGCAACCTCATCTATATATAGGTGAGGGCATATTTATATCAACTTTCCATACATATCTTCTTTATATAAAGAAGAATTGGGAATACGGGGTTGTATGTGACAACTCCGCTAGTACAGGCGTGCTAGAAACCTCCGCTTTACATATAAGCGGGGGAGTTTTCATATGGAACTCCTCTTTTTTTCGGGGGATTGGTATATAAAAGGAGTGGAAAATATGGCAACAGAAAAAACATACCCTATGACGCAAGAGGGTAAGCAAAAGCTAGAGAATGAACTTGAGGATTTAAAAACGGTAAAACGTAAAGAAGTTGTAGAGCGCATTAAGATTGCACGTAGCTTCGGAGATCTTTCTGAGAACTCTGAGTATGATGCAGCGAAAGATGAGCAAGCGTTCGTAGAAGGACGTATTACACAATTAGAAAACATGATTCGTAACGCAGTTATCATCACAGATAACGGTGAAGAATCTACAGTTGTTACATTAGGTAAAACAGTAACATTTAAAGAACTACCAGATGGAGATGAAGAAGCTTACACAATCGTAGGTAGCGCAGAAGCAGATCCATTTGAAGGAAGAATTTCTAACGATTCTCCAATCGCAAAAAGCTTATTAGGTAAGCAAATTGGCGAGAAGGTAGCAATCCAAACTCCAGGTGGAGAAATGCAAGTAGAGATTATCTCTGTAAAATAATTAAAAATCACTCGTGTAAAAGCGAGTGATTTTTTTATTTGTATAAAAGATGAAACACTCCGTCCAAACTATACTAGACGAGGTGTTTTTTTATGGAAATAAAACGGAGAATTACAATTGTTTTAATTTGTTTTATATGTGTCATGTTTATGTTACTTTGTCGTTTAATTCAAATACAAATTATCGATACGGAATCATTTACGGATCGTAAGATTAACTTAATTGAAAAAAGTGTTACACAACGGACGCAATCCATTACGGTAGATGATGGACGCGGCCATTTTATAGATCGTAATGGTAAGGAGATAGGTGAGAAAAAGTATCCTGTTTTAATTGTTTTTCCATTTCTACAATTAAAAAATAACATGTTGGAGAAAATTGCGCATATCATTGGTATGTCGAGACAAGAGATTGAAAGTCAAATGAAACATAAGAAAAGTGCATTTATCCTGCAAAGAGGAAATGAACCACTTCGCTTGGAACGAGAGCAGATGGAGAAGGTGAATCAATTAAATGTATTAGGCATTGTAGCAGCTGAAGTTCGTTTGCGGCAAACTAGCGTGGTGAATCATTTAATTGGTGATGTGGGTGAGAATGAACGAGAATTTCAAAAACGATACGGAGAAGTTAGAAAAATTTCAAAACAAACACCGATTGGCATTTCAGGATTGCAGCAATCATTTGATGAATTTCTTTTGACCGATGGAGAGGCAAAAGTATTGTATCAAGTGGACCGGCAAGGAGAACCGATTTTTGGAAAACAAGCGAAATATACATCGCCTGGAAATCCGTTTTATCCAGTGACGATTCAAACTACTTTACATAACGAGTTACAGAAAAAAGCAGAAGAAGTAGTTGAAGCAAGTGAAATTAAGAAGGGAGGAGTAGTGCTACTTGATGTAAAGAAAAATGAAATTTTAGCAATGGTTAGCAAACCATCTGTACAGGTGAAAGATGAGAGTTTATATAAAACTACACTTGAAAATCAAATGTTAACACCACACTTTCCCGGTTCTGTTTTTAAAACAATAATTGCGGCCGCAGCGATTGATCAAAATGAAAATGTTTTTAATCGCGTATTTAATTGTAATAAAGATTTATATGGTGAAGATCACCCACAAGTTAGGATGGGGACACTTAGTTTTAAAGAGAGCTTTGCTAGAAGCTGTAACAGGACATTTTCAGAGTTAGGAAATGAGCTAATACAAAAGGATAAGATGGTGTTAGAAACTTATGTAGAGGCTTTAGGAGGCGCTGAGAAGGTTGGATGGAGAGGTTCTGTATTTCATACAACTCATTTTGAGCAAATGCCAGAGGAGAAAAGTGTTACGATTTGGGAGAGTGAAGGAAATAAGAATAGTAAAAAAGCGGTAGCGCAAACAGCAATTGGACAGAAAGATGTACGTATGTCACCTCTAGCGATTGCAAATATGATGGCGACGATTGCTAGAGGTGGAGAAAAGATGGAAGTGAAAGCTGTTGAAAAAATAATGTACAAAAATGGAACGGATTTTTATACATTTGAAGACCATACATTAGGGGGGAAACAGCTTTCATATGAAACAGTGAAAACATTACAACAGTTATTAAGGAGCGTTGTAACAACGGAGAAAGGCACAGGAGCAGCATTCAAGTCGTTACCACTAAGTGTCGCTGGAAAATCTGGGACAGCACAAACAGGAAAAGGAACGAAAGAGAATCGTTGGTTTGCAGGTTATTTTCCATATGAAAATCCAAGATATGCTTTAGTTGTCGTGGATATAGAAACGAGTAGCAATGTAAATGCAGTTACACCTATTTTTAAAGCAATCGTAGAATCAATCTATCAATTAGAGAATGAAAAGTAATCTTGCAATTCATAGTAAAATGTTTTCATTTCATGAAAATATTATTGTAAATGTTCAACCTTTCTAGATTTAATGTTACAATAGCAAGTATGAAAAACTGCATGGAGGTTTGAAGAATGGCAGGAGGATCTAGATTCCAACAGAAACAACAAAAACGTCGTCAAAACGGTGTTTTAAATATTGCAATCGCTATTGTACTAGTAGCAGTAGCTATTGTAGCATATCAATTGTTTGTTCCTGACACGAAAGAGCAAGCGTCTTCTAGCGATAAAAAGGTAGCTCAGCAAACAACGAAAGAGAATAAGTCTGAGAAAGCTAAAGGCAAAGAAGAGACGAAGAAGAATGAACAAGAGAAAACAGAGGCTAAGAAGAAAGAAGAAGAAGAGAAGCTAAAGGCTGAAGAAGAACAGAAAAAAGCTGAAGAAGAAGCAAAAGCTAACGAGAAAGTACCAGCTGAAAAAACACAGCCGAAGGCAACTGACGCTTATACGAAACCTTCTTGGAAGCCAGTAGGCACAGAGCAAGGTGCAACACCTGCGATGACGTTTAAAAAAGGTACAGCAGATTGGAATGAGATGAATCAAGCGATTTCAGCTGCAATTGACGTTCCAGTAGAGCAATTAATTATTCATCGAATCGGAAATAACGGTAAGAATAAAGCTTACGGTAACGTACAAGATAAACAAACAGGTAAAAGATATTATGTAAATATTGATTGGGTAGACAATGAAGGCTGGAAACCAGTACTTGTTCAAACTCTAAACTAAAAAAGAGAAGCTCCTTAGGAGCTTCTCTTTTTTAGTTAGCGTAATTTCTTTAATTTAAAATGAACAACCGCGCTATAATATGGTCTTTTACTTTCAGGATCCATAACCATTTGATGCGAGATGTGATGAACTTCAAGCATAAGTGCTTTATTATTATCGATTTGTTCACTGATTTTACGTTCTAAAGAAGCTAAGTCTCCCGCTTCAAAAAATTCTACTTTATCTTCTAACATTTCAAAGGTAAATGACATGAAGACGGCCCCTCTCCTATGTAATCAACTATAGTGTAACAAAGAAAAGAAGGAAATACCATGTACATTTCAATTGACATTTTTAGAAAGAGGGAATATCATACTGATAAAACCGATAAGAAAAAGGGGAATTTTTATGGGTACAGAATTTAATGGTTTATTTGATGAGTGGGCTCATACGTACGACTCATTTGTACAAGGCGAAGATATACAATATAAAGAAGTTTTCGCCCATTATGAGGACATTCTAGAGGATGTAGTTAACAAGTCATTTGGTAACGTATTAGAATTTGGTGTCGGTACAGGTAATTTAACAAATAAATTATTACTTGCTGGCCGCACAGTTTACGGTATAGAACCGTCACGTGAAATGCGCATGATTGCAAAAGAGAAATTGCCAAAAGAGTTTTCCATTACAGAAGGTGATTTTCTTTCGTTTGAAGTCCCGAATTCCATTGATACCATAGTAAGCACCTATGCATTTCATCATTTAACAGATGATGAAAAAAATGTAGCGATTGCGAAGTATAGTCAATTGCTAAACAAAGGTGGTAAAATAGTGTTTGCTGATACGATATTTGCAGATCAAGATGCATATGATAAAACTGTTGAAGCAGCAAAACAAAGAGGTTTTCATCAGTTAGCAAACGATTTGCAAACGGAATACTATACACGTATTCCAGTTATGCAGACTATTTTTGAAAACAATGGCTTCCATGTAACGTTTACGAGATTAAATCATTTCGTGTGGGTAATGGAGGCAACTAAGCAATAGAAAGAGGGATTAGATTGAGAATTGCTGTAATTGGAGCAATGGAAGAAGAAGTACGTATTTTACGTGATAAATTAGAACAAGCAGAAACAGAAACGGTTGCGGGTTGTGAATTTACGAAAGGGCAATTAGCAGGACATGAAGTAATCTTGTTAAAGTCTGGTATTGGTAAAGTAAATGCAGCGATGTCAACGACAATTTTATTAGAAAGATATAAGCCTGAAAAAGTCATTAATACTGGTTCAGCTGGTGGATTCCATCATTCTCTAAATGTTGGGGATGTCGTTATTTCAACAGAAGTTCGTCACCATGACGTAGATGTAACAGCATTTAACTATGAGTATGGTCAAGTACCAGGAATGCCGCCTGGATTTAAAGCTGATGAAGCATTAGTTGCATTAGCTGAAAAATGTATGCAGGCAGAAGAAAATATTCAAGTTGTAAAAGGTATGATTGCAACAGGTGATTCATTTATGAGTGATCCGAACCTAGTTGCAGCCATTCGTGATAAATTTGAAAACCTTTATGCAGTAGAAATGGAAGCAGCAGCTGTTGCACAAGTATGCCACCAATATGAAGTTCCGTTTGTTATCATTCGTGCACTTTCTGATATTGCTGGTAAAGAATCAAATGTTTCATTTGATCAATTTTTAGATCAAGCAGCTCTTCATTCTACAAACTTTATCGTAAAAGTATTAGAAGAGTTAAAGTAATGTAACAAAAAGGCAACTGTCTCATATAAAGAAAATACATACAGTTGCCTTTTCTTTATTGGCAAATAAGGGGGAGAACACGATGAATGTATATCGTGGAGTTCATGAGTTAATTGGTCATACACCAATTGTGGAAATTACTCGTTTTTCACTTCCAGAAGGGGTCCGTTTATTTGCAAAGCTTGAATTTTATAACCCAGGCGGAAGCGTTAAGGACCGATTAGGAAGAGAATTAATCGAAGATGCGCTAGAAAAAGGGCTTGTTACAGAGGGCGGAACAATTATTGAACCGACAGCTGGAAATACTGGTATTGGACTGGCACTCGCAGCGTTACAACATGATTTACACGTTATCGTTTGTGTACCAGAGAAATTTAGCATTGAAAAACAAGAATTAATGAAAGCACTAGGCGCAACGGTCGTGCATACGCCGACTGAGCAAGGAATGACCGGTGCAATTGCAAAAGCAAAAGAGTTAGTAAATGAGATACCGAATTCATACTCTCCAAGTCAGTTCGCAAATGAGGCAAATCCTCGTGCATATTTTAAAACATTAGGACCTGAACTTTGGTCGGCACTTAATGGAGAGATTAACATATTTGTTGCTGGAGCAGGAACTGGCGGTACGTTTATGGGGACTGCATCTTATTTAAAAGAAAAAAATGTAGATATAAAAACGGTTATTGTGGAACCAGAAGGATCTATTTTAAATGGTGGTAAAGCTGGCTCACATGAAACAGAAGGGATTGGCCTTGAATTCATCCCGCCATTTTTGAAAACATCTTATTTTGATGAAATTCATACGATTTCTGATCAAAATGCATTTTTACGAGTGAAAGAATTAGCGCAAAAAGAAGGACTTCTTGTTGGGAGCTCTTCAGGAGCAGCATTTCATGCAAGTTTACTTGAAGCAGAGAAAGCGGCGCCAGGTACAAATATTGTAACGATTTTTCCTGATAGTAGTGAGCGCTATTTAAGTAAAGACATATACAAAGGATGGGAATAAAAAATGAGAGCAAAGACAAAGTTAATTCATGGTATTCGCATAGGAGAACCTTCAACTGGATCTGTAAATGTACCGATTTATCAAACGAGTACGTACAAACAAGAAGCAGTTGGTAAGCATCAAGGATATGAATATTCACGTACAGGAAACCCAACACGTGCAGCTTTAGAAGAAATGATTGCGGTATTAGAAAACGGCCATGCTGGTTTCGCATTTGGTTCAGGAATGGCGGCTATTACAGCTACAATTATGTTGTTTTCAAAAGGTGACCACGTTATTTTAACAGATGATGTGTATGGCGGAACGTACCGCGTGATTACGAAAGTGTTAAACCGCTTCGGTATTGAGCATACATTTGTAGATACAACAAACTTAGAGGAAGTTGAAGAAGCGATTCGTCCAAATACGAAAGCGATTTATGTAGAAACACCAACGAATCCGTTATTAAAAATTACTGATATTAAAAAAATATCTACTCTTGCTAAAGAGAAAGATTTATTAACAATTATTGATAACACATTCATGACGCCATATTGGCAGTCGCCAATTTCTTTAGGAGCAGACATTGTACTTCATAGTGCAACGAAATATTTAGGAGGTCATAGTGACGTAGTTGCAGGTTTAGTAGTTGTAAATAGTCCGCAATTAGCAGAAGACCTTCACTTTGTACAAAACTCAACAGGAGGCATTCTTGGTCCACAAGATAGCTTCTTACTACTTCGTGGTTTAAAAACATTAGGAATTCGAATGGAAGAGCATGAAACGAATTCACGCGCAATTGCTGAGTTTTTAAATAATCATCCAAAAGTGAATAAAGTATATTATCCAGGTCTTGAGTCACATCAAAACCATAAATTAGCAACAGAACAAGCAAATGGATTTGGTTCGATTATCTCATTTGATGTAGATAGCGAAGAAACATTAAATAAAGTACTTGAGAGATTACAATACTTTACACTGGCTGAAAGTTTAGGAGCAGTAGAAAGTTTAATTTCTATCCCATCTCAAATGACGCATGCATCAATCCCAGCAGATCGTCGCAAAGAACTAGGAATTACAGATACATTAATTCGAATTTCTGTCGGTATTGAAGACGGAGAAGATTTAATTGAAGATTTAGCACAAGCGTTAGCATAGTAAAAATGCACTGCTAGTATAGGCAGTGCATTTTTACTATATTAATTTGTGAAATATTTCACAAATTAGACAAACACAAATAAAATAAATTCATGTATATTAAGTTCATGAAGTGTTACCCACGAACAAACTTGTGAAATATTTCACAAACAATGAGGTTCATGTAGGAAAGCAATTCTATTTTTTTTGCGCTAATCAGGACTAATTATGACCTGTAGGGTCTTATTTAGTCCAAGATAGCAGAATAGGAGGAATTTACATGGTAGTCAAAGAGAAAGTTGTAAATGAAATGCAGGAAGTAAAAGAGATGATTGATATGTTAGTGAATAACGGTCAGAGAGCTTTACAAGCATTAGAAAGTTTTACACAAGAGCAAATTGACAACATTGTTCATGAAATGGCATTAGCAGGTGTTGATCAACATATGCCGCTTGCGAAGTTGGCTGTTGAAGAAACAGGTCGTGGTGTATACGAAGATAAATGTATTAAAAATATTTTTGCTACTGAATATATTTGGCATAGCATAAAGAAAGATAAAACAGTAGGGATTATTCACGAAGATCCTCATGAAGAAATAATAGAAATTGCGGAGCCCGTCGGTGTAGTAGCTGGGGTAACACCAGTAACGAATCCAACATCGACAACAATGTTTAAAGCATTAATCGCGATAAAAACGAGAAATCCAATTATTTTCGCATTTCATCCTTCAGCACAAAACTGTTCTATTGCAGCCGCAAAAACAGTATATGATGCAGCGGTGAAGGCGGGGGCACCAAAACATTGTATACAGTGGATTGAAAAGCCTTCTGTCGAAGCAACGAAACAATTAATGAACCATGAAGGTGTTGCTCTTGTTTTGGCAACTGGAGGGGCTGGTATGGTGAAATCAGCTTATTCTACTGGAAAACCAGCGCTAGGTGTAGGTCCTGGTAATGTACCATGTTATATAGAGAAATCAGCGCATATAAAACGAGCGGTTAATGATTTGATTTTATCTAAAACATTTGATAATGGTATGATTTGTGCATCAGAACAAGCAATTATTGTAGACAAGGAAATTTATGATGATGTGAAAACAGAAATGATTGCAAATGATTGTTATTTTGTAACCGAGGAAGAGAGAAGTAAATTAGAAAAGCTTGTTATTAATGAAAATACATGTGCAGTAAATAGTGATATTGTAGGGAAATCCGCACAGTATATTGCCGAATTAGTTGGAATTACTGTACCTAAAAATACAAAAATGCTTGTAGCTGAAATACAAGGCATCGGAGCCGCATATCCACTATCTCGTGAGAAGTTAAGTCCAGTATTAGCTTGTGTAAAAGCAAATTCATTAGAAGAAGGGTTTACATATTGTGAAGAAATGTTAAACCTCGGTGGTTTAGGACATTCAGCAGTTATCCATTCTGTAAATAAAGAAGTGCAAAAGCAATTTGGATTACGTATGAAAGCTTGCCGCCTTATTATAAATGCCCCTTCATCACAAGGTGGAATCGGTGACATATATAATGGATTTATTCCATCACTTACGCTTGGCTGCGGTTCCTACGGGAAAAACTCGGTTTCTCAAAACGTAACAGCGACGCACTTATTAAATATAAAAAGGTTGGCAAATAGAAAAAAGAATATGCAGTGGTTCAAATTACCACCAAAAATTTATTTTGAAAAACATGCGACATCATATTTAGCAAATATGCCTAACATTTCACGTGCGTTTATTGTAACGGATCCAGGAATGGTTGAGCACGGATATGTAGATACGGTTACGCATTATTTACGTAAACATGCAAATGATGTGAAAGTTGAAGTTTTCTTTGAGGTCGAGCCAGATCCGTCAGATGAAACTGTGTTTAAAGGTGCGGAAATGATGAGAAGTTTTCAGCCTGATGTCATTATCGCACTTGGTGGTGGTTCAGCGATGGATGCAGCGAAAGGGATGTGGCTTTTCTATGAGCACCCAGAAACAACATTCTATGGAATTAAACAGAAGTTTTTAGATATAAGAAAACGTACATGTAAATATCCGGAATTAGGAAGTAAGGCGCAGTTTGTTGCTATTCCAACAACATCTGGAACAGGATCAGAAGTGACACCATTTGCGGTTATTACAGATAAGAAAAATAATATAAAGTATCCACTTGCCGATTATGAATTAACGCCAGATGTAGCAATTGTTGATCCACAATTTGTAATGACAGTACCACCACATGTAACAGCAGACACTGGGATGGACGTATTAATGCATGCAATCGAGGCGTATGTGTCTGTTTTAGCAAATGACTATACAGATGGATTAGCATTAAAGGCTATTGATCTCGTATTTAAATATTTACCAAGAGCATTTAAAGATGGACATGATGAAGAAGCACGAGAAAAAATGCATAATGCTTCTGCAATTGCAGGGATGGCATTTGCAAATGCTTTCCTAGGTATTAATCACAGTTTAGCACATAAAATTGGACCAGAATTTCATATTCCGCATGGGCGTGCGAATGCAATTCTTATGCCGCACGTAGTTCGCTATAATGCTATTAAGCCAAGAAAACACGCATTGTTCTCAAAATATGAGCATTTTGTAGCTGATGAACGCTATGCACATATTGCGAGAATGCTCGGGCTACCAGCAAGTTCGGTGGCAGAAGGTGTAGAATCACTCGTCAAAGCAATTATTGATCTCGGAAAAAGTTTAAATATAAATATGAGTATTGCGGGACAAGGAGTTGCTAAAGACCAATTTGAAGAGGTTGTTGGATTATTAGCAGAAAGAGCTTTTGAAGATCAATGTACAACAGCTAATCCGAAATTACCTCTCATTTCAGAGCTGAAAGAAATTTATATGAAAGCATATAAAGGTGAGTAATGGTTATGAAAGAGTCGCAATAAAGCGGCTCTTTTTCTTTTGGAAAACATCTCCCAGAATGGCTGTATTTACTTGTCTTTAAGTTTAGTAGAATATGATACAGTGAAATGGAGGAGTGAGAATATAATGAAAGAATTACAAGAGAAAATAGAAGATTATACTCGGTTCGGACAAATTCTTCTCGCTGTAAGTACATTGTTAATGGTTGGCTTATTGATTCCAAATGGAGCAAAAGAAACGATACAATTTTTTGTTATGATGGGGAGCATCGTTATATTTTTAAGTTTATCTTTCTTTTTCTTTCAGCGTGTGAAAGTGATGCGAGACAAGTTAGAGGGAAACGAATGTGAATAATATTGATAAATAGTGCGTTACAAAAAGAAGGAATCTTTTTGTAACGCTTTTTGTTTTTTTCTAGAAAATGTATGTGTTTCATATTGACAATGATAATCCTTATCAATTAAATTAGAATAGTAGTTAATGATTATCATTATCAATTAGAGGTGGGAGAATGAAAAAATCTATTACGCTATTTACAGCGATTTTATCTATTTTTTTCTTATTAATAGGTTGCAGTGCAAAGGGAGACGAAAAAGCAGCGGCAACAAAAACAGAAAAAGGAAAAGAGAAAATAGAAGTTACCGACCTGTCAGGAAGAAAGGTAATATTCGATAAAGTGCCAGAGAGTTTTGCAACATTAAGTATGGGAGACATGAATATTATTCATGCTTTAGGCGGAAAAATAGTGGGTCGTCCGGATGCAAAAATAACTCTTCCAGAGGATATAAAGAAAGTACAAGTAATCGGAAATGCACATCAGCCGAATTTTGAGCAAATTGCCAGCTTAAAGCCCGATGTACTTATTGCTAATAATGGGTTCCAAAAGAATGTTCCAACAGTTGAAGGGCAAGGAACGAAAGTAATGATTTCTTCTACGAATTCTGTACAAGATATTCTAAAGAATATTGAACTATACGGAACGATAATGAAAAAAGAAGATAAAGCAAAAGAACTTAACCAAAAAATTACGAATCAAATGAAGACATATGAGAAAAAGAGTGATGTGAAAGCATTGCTAGTGTATGGAGCACCTGGTACTTATTTAGCAGCATTACCAACTTCTTTATCAGGTGATATTTTAGAGAAAACAGGTGGGAAAAATATTGCCGCTGATTTTCCAGAAATGAAGGAATATCCGCAATATGCACAGCTAAGTGTAGAACGCATTATTGAGGCGAATCCTGATGTGATTTACTTAATTACACATGGAGATCCAAATAGCGTTAAAAAAGCATTTGAAGGTGAAATGATGAAAAATGAAGCGTGGAAAAATTTAGATGCAGTAAAACAAAATCGCGTAGTTATTTTGCCACCAGGCTTATTTGGATCAAATCCTGGAACAAAAGTTACAGAAGCGATGGACTTTATGTATAAAAGTATACAAGATGTAAGGAAATGATAAGTATGGAAAGTAGTGAAGTAGTAAGGGAAAAGGAACATCCTTTTGCGAAAAAAAGATGGATCATAGCAGTTACCTTAGTTGTATTAACGGTTTTATGTCTTTTTTACGGTCTTTTCGCAGGAAGCCTATCCTTTTCTTTACGAGATATTGTAACAGGGATACAAGATGAAGGTTCGACAGTTCATCGAATTGTATGGGACCTTCGTATACCAAGAGTGCTCGTTGGATTTATAGTAGGAACATGTTTAGCTGCATCTGGCGCAATGCTGCAAGGGGTGATGAGAAATCCTCTTGCAGACCCTGGTATTATCGGGGTGTCATCTGGAGCAGGCCTTGTTGCAATTGTAATTATGATTTTATTCCCTCAGCATATGGCGTTTTTACCACTCGGTGCGTTTTTAGGAGCTTTCATAACGGCGATGATCATTTATGCTTTATCATGGCAAAAAGGGGCGCCACCTTCAAGAATTGTCTTAGTAGGTGTGTCAATTAATGCATTAATAGGTGCAGCGACGTCAGCATTAATGTTATTACATAGTGACAAAGTACAATCCGTGTTACCGTGGTTAGCGGGTGGTATTGGCGGTGTAAGTTGGGCACATTTAAACATGATTATTTATTATGCAATATTCGCTATTATACTGGCCTTCTTCGGTATCAAGCATATTCGAGTATTAATGCTTGGAGATGAAATGGCGAAATTATTAGGTCATAACGTGGAGAGAAGTCGTTTTTATTTAATAGTAGTAAGCACATTATTAGCTGGAATAGCAGTTAGTGTTTCTGGTCTTATTGGATTTGTCGGCCTTGTCGTACCACATATGTTACGTTTATTAGTTGGAAATGACTATAAATATTTACTGCCATTATCATGCCTTGGCGGAGGGATATTACTTGTTTTCGCGGATGCGATAGCTCGAAGTTGGTTTGATCCAATTGAATTGCCTGTCGGTATTTTATTATCCTTCTTAGGCGGTCCGTTCTTCTTATATTTAATTCATAGAGGGGGAAAACAGCGTGATTTCCGTTAATAAAGTGTTTTACGCACATTCTGAAAGATTTCAAATGCAAAATATGAATGTACATATTAAAGCTGGAGAAGTCGTTAGTTTGATTGGACCGAATGGATCTGGGAAATCTACGTTGCTTCGTTTAATAGCAAGACTACTTAAACAAAGCGAAGGGGATATCGTTTTAGATGGAAAAAGTATTCATACGATGAAAAGTGCCGATGTAGCGAAGCAATTAGCGATGTTACCACAAATGCATGATCATCAATTAGATTTAACAGTGAAAGAATTAATCGAATTTGGAAGAGGCCCTCATAAGTTATGGAGAGGTCGCTTAAATAAAGAAGATGAAGAAATTGTTGATTGGGCATTGTCTGTTACAAATCTTGAAGGGTATGAATATCGTCTTTTACAATCTTTATCAGGAGGGGAAAGACAACGCGCTTGGATTGCAATGACGCTAGCACAACGTACGAATGTCTTATTATTGGATGAGCCAACAACTTTTTTAGATATCGTTCATCAGTTGGAAGTAATGGAACTTGTGAAACGACTAAACGAGGAATTTGGCATGACAATTATAATGGTTTTACATGATATTAACCAAGCGGCTCAATATAGTGATCGTTTACTCGTATTAAAGCGAGGGAAGCTTCAGTATGATGGTATACCAGAAGAAGTGTTATGTCATGAAATGTTTCAACATGTATTTGGCATAGAGGTAGATATTTTTCAAGGAAGCGATAAGCCATTTTTTACACCGAAACGAATTTCTAAAAAAGGAGGAGCAAAATGCGAACAGAAGAACGTGTTACCACTGAGTTAGTAAGGGAATTTGTTATGGCAGCTCACGGAGATTTAGAAAAAGTACAAGAACTGTTGGCTGAATCGCCAAGTTTACTTCATGCTTCTTACAATTGGGGTGGATCAGATTGGGAAAGTGCGTTAGGAGCAGCGGCACATGTAGGGCGTAAAGATATTGCTCTTTACTTATTAGAAAAGGGTGCTCGAATGGATATTTTCGCGGCCGCTATGCTGGGGGAATTAGAAGTTGTACAAGCTATTTTAGTAGCACAACCAGAAGCATTACGTGCATCTGGTCCACATGGTATTTCTCTTCTTCAACATGCACGAATGGGTGGAGAAAAAGCACAGCGTGTATTTGACTACTTAACGGTGCTTTCTTACTGACCGCCAAAGTTCTTATGTGCGGTAAACTTTTCACTTTTATATAATTGGAAAGTTTACCGCCCGTTAGAACGGGATAAGTATCTAGTGTATTTGAAAATCCTACACCCCCTCAATTGTAGTTTTCTTTATGCTAGTTATGATATGGATGCAGTAGACAATATTTGTCTACTGCCTTTTTTTTAATTCTTTTGAGATTGAATATTCTGTATTTAAATGTTAGTTCATTTATAATAGATAGTAACATTTAGTATGGATACAAGACGTGAGCGAGTAATGAAGTACAAATTCGTGGGAAGGAGTGCAGAAATGTTTCATACAGATCGTTTACAAATTCGCAAATATACAATGGATGATTTACAGTTCTACGCTTCACTATGGGGAAATGAGAAGGTAATGCGCTATATTGGAAATGGGACGTTAAAAACATATATGCAGTGTAAAAAAAGTTTGGAGGAGTGGGTGATTCCTAGCTATAAAAACGGTCTCGGTTTATTTGTATTGATTGAAAAGGAAACGGGAATACGAATTGGTCATGCAGGATTAGTAAAGCAGCAAATAGATGGAAAAGAGGAAATTGAAATTGGTTATTGGTTATTACCTCAGTATTGGGGAAAAGGGTATGCGAAAGAAGCAGCGGCAGCATTTCGAGATTATGGCTTCCAAGCGTTACGAATGAATAAATTAATCTCTCTTATTAATCCGGATCACCCCGCCTCAATCTTTGTTGCTAGAAAAACGGGGCTTAGTTATGAGAAAACAACTTCATTTTATGGGATGGATGTTCTCGTTTATTCCATTAGGCGCATTGGATGAAAAAAGGTGAATTGCATCTTTTGAAGAATGGTATATAAAAATAAAGGGGGGATTACATGTACATTTATCATAATGGACTTATTATTCGTGAGGGAACGAATGGTGTACCTGCATATGCAATTAAAACTTTATTCGAAGATGCCGGTTGGAGCAATGATAATATCCCTTCTTGGCAAATTGAAAAATTCACGATAGCATTTGAAAATTCAACATGGGCATTCACAATTTGGGATGAAGAAGAGATGATTGCGATGGTTAGAGTCATTTCTGATGGAATCATGGTCGCCAACATAGTAAATTTAGTTGTGAAATGTGAATATAGAGGGAAGGGATTAGGTAAGAAACTTGTTGCTCTTTGTTTGCAAAAATTGCCACATGGTGACTGGTTTGCGCATACTTCTGCGAGTAATTTTGATTTTTATAGAAGTTGTGGTTTTGAGGTGAGAGAGTTATCGAGAAATGGAACATGTGCGTACTATGGATATCAAATAGCCAAAAAAGAGGGGCACCGATAAGGAGAAAAAGTAGAACAGAAAAAGGCTTACTATTTTAATAATATAAACTGAACTAAGATTCATTTTATGATAAAATGAAAGAAAATTCTGTTTATTGTTAGGGGGATAAAAATGAGTATAAAAGTTGGGGATGTATTTAAATACGAAAGAAGATTTACTGAGGAAGAGGTTTTTGAATTTGCAAATATTACAGGGGATAAAGGTAGGCATCATATGGAATATGATGAAAATGGACGTTTAATGGTTCATGGTTTATTGACTGCTAGTATTGGAACGAAAGTAGGCGTAGAATTACATTACATAGCAAGAGAATTAGTAAGTGAGTTTATTAGACCAGTTTTTACAGGAGATACGATCACTTGTGAATTAACTTTAACGAATGTTGAACAGATGGAAGGATACAAAAAGGTTTCAATCGAGTCAGTTTATCGTAATCAACACGAAAAGACTGTACTAGTTGGGACAAGCTATGGAGTTATAAGAGGATAAAAAGAAGCCTGATTTACAGGCTTCTTTTTTTAATAAACACGTTTTCGATTTTCTGCATGACTAGAGATGAGTAATAATGCAGTTTCGTCTCCTATATTACGAACGATATGAGGAACACATGCATTCCAGGAGAAAGAATCTCCTTCTTCTACAATTGCAACATCTTCTCCATGTTGAACTTCTAGTTTTCCGCGTAATACAAGGTGACATTCTTCTCCTTCATGGGCATTTGGTGTGTTTTCTTTCGGAAACCCAGCAGGAATTTCTACGAGATTGAGTCGAAGGCCACCTTGCTCTGCAACATGTTCAATTCTTTGTTCATCTTTTCCGTATACACTATATTTACGCTCTACCTTTTTGACAACTTTCAATCGATCTTTTTGTTCTAACAATAAATAGGGAAGAGGAACGTTTAAAAAATTGGAGATTGTTTCTAAAGTTGAGATAGATGGTGATGTTTTATTATTTTCAACCTGACTCATAAACCCTTTAGAAAGACCTGTTCCTTCACAAATTTGTGCAATTGTTATGCCTCTACGTTGACGAATTTCACGTATTGCAGAACCAATATTCATAAAATCAAGCTCCTTTTTATAAACAACTATTTGTATCATAGCAAAAAAAATATATATTTTCCCAGTGAAAATGAATTGACGAATAAAAAAAATTAGTGTATGTTTTGTAATGTAAATAAAAGTTTTGTATAAGAAAACTATAAAGGAGAGAAAGAAATGAATCAACATATTGGTAACTTAATTATTCGTATCGTGTTAGGGGTAACGTTCTTTATGCACGGTTTAACAAAATTCCAATCGGGAATTGACAATATTGCAGGGTGGTTCACAAGCATTGGTTTACCAGGAGGACTTGCATACGGTGTAGCAACAGTTGAATTAGTTGGCGGTCTATTATTAATTCTAGGTTTAGGTGTAAGATATATTGGATTATTATTTGCACTAGTTATGGTTGGAGCAATTGTAAAAGTAAAATGGTCAGCTGGTTTATTAGGAGATGGAAAAAATCCTGGTTTCGAATTAGAGCTTGCATTGTTAGCAATGGGTGCGTACTTATTTGTTGCGAAAGCGGATGGTTTTGTAGATAATTTCTTAAAAGAGAAAATGTCAAAGAAGAACTAATTTAAATGGGAGGCTAACAAGATGAGTTTTCAACTTCATCCCGATACAACGCTTGATGTTGTTCATTTATATGTATCAAATATAAAGAAATCACTAGAGTTTTATACAGAAGTACTACGTATGAAAGTACTAAAAGAAGATGAAATGGTTGTTACATTTGGGAATGAAAATAACGAACCACTCCTTATCATTGAAGAAAAGAAGGAAGCCTTACCAAAGCAAAGAGGGAGAACGGGTTTATATCATTACGCAATTTTATTACCGAGCAGACAGGATTTAGCGAATATCCTTCGTCATCTTGTAGAAATGGTTTATCCACTGCACGGCGGAGCTGACCATTACTTTAGTGAGGCCCTTTATTTAGCTGATCCAGATGGAAACGGGATTGAAATTTATCATGATCGTCAAAAAGAAGTTTGGCGTGATGAGAATGGAGAGCTACCATTTGTTAGTAACCCGTTAGCTGGTGAAGAATTATTACAGCAAGGAAGTAAATGGAGTGGGTTTCCAGCTGGTACTGTGATGGGACATATTCATTTCCATGTAGCTGATTTGGAAGAAGCGAAACGTTTCTATGTGGATGGTCTTGGCTTTGAAGTAACAATCCCAGCCCGTAATGGGGCGCTCTTTGTATCGGCAGGCGGCTACCATCACCATATCGGTTTAAATACGTGGCAAGGTGAAGGAATACTACCGCAAATGCCAAATTCTGTTGGCTTGAAATATTTCACAATTGTATTAGCAGATGAAATACAAAAAGAGCAAGTATGTGAAAGCTTAAAAAATATTGGTAAGATTGCTACGTACAAAGATGGAATATTACAAGTAGAGGATCCATTTGGACATTGTATCCATTTCAAAATAAAAGGAGAAGCCTAATTAATCCGTACCCTTTGTAAAGGACATTTTAAAAAAAGTTAGGCGGCATCAAGAAGATGATTTCTGTATTCAAC
>NZ_JAQFUL010000064.1:0-30686 GCF_027716265.1 Bacillus cereus group sp. Bc031 | reverse complement strand
TGTTGAATACAGAAATCATCTTCTTGATGCCGCCTAACTTTTTTTAAAATGTCCTTTACAAAGGGTACGGATTAATTTGCCTACTTCTTTATTTTATTTTTTAGCATATCGTAAACTTGGTTGAGATCCTACGTAGTATTCTAATCCAGATACAGATGACTTTTGTAAATAAGAGTCTGTTGGGAATACAAGTGGGATTAAAGGATATTCTGTAAACATAATATCTTCTGCTTGATGTAATAAGTCAAAGCGTTTATTTTCATCTTGTTCTAATTTTGCTTGATTAATTAAATTATCAAAGTCTTTATTAAACCATTTCGCATAGTTATTTGGTCCATCACCTGCATAAATTTCTAATTGAGCAGCTGGATCTAATGTAGATCCTCCCCATCCCATATATGCGATTTGGAAGTCACTTTGTTTGTACATATCAATATAACTTTTCCACTCTTTACCTTCTATCTTTACGTCTACACCAAGATTTTTCTTAAACATTTCTTGAAGTGTTTCAGCTATTTTTTTCTTATCTGAATATTTCACCGTTACTTCTGGAAGTGTAGTCCATCCTTCTTCCTTCATTCCTTCTTCTAATAGATTCTTAGCTACCGCAGGATCATATTTAAAATAATCACCCTTCTCTTTACGGAAGTCACGACCACCTTCTGTTTTTGCTCCTTCTGGAACAAATCCATATGCTTCTTTTGCATTATTCTTTAATATTTTCTCTACGATAAACTTACGATCTACAGCTAATGCAAAGGCTTTACGAATTTTAGCATTTGTAAATGGTGGTTTCTCTGAATTAAATGAGTAAATATGAGTTGAGTAGTCTTGCATTTTTTTAAACTCTTTATTGTTTTGTTCTTTTTCAACTAAATCCGTTGGTATGTTAGATAATAAATCTAATTCTCCAGATTTATATAATTGATACGCTGTTTTACCTTCAGGAATAATACGGAATTCGATTTCTTTTGATGCTACTTTTTTATCATGGAATTCTTTATTTTTTTCTAAAATAATCGCTTGATTATGCTTCCATTCTTTCAATGTGAAAGGACCATTTGTAATTAATTCTTTTGGATCTACTTTTAGTTTACCTTTTTCGTCAATAGATTTTTTATTAAGTGGAATATATAACGACTGGGCTAATGTTCGCTTAATAGATGTTACCGGATGTTCAAATTGTAGCTTTAAAGTTACATCATCTACTGCTTGAATTCCTACTGCATCTTCTGCACCTTTCCCTGTATTAAATGCTTCTCCACCTTTAATGAAATAGAGTTCAGTTGCATTCATAGAACCCGTTTTAGGATTTAATATTCTCTTCCAAGCAAATTCAAAATCTTTTGCTGTTAATGGAGAACCATCAGACCATTTCAATCCTTTTTTCAAATAGAATGTATACTCTTTTCCATCTGCCCCAGCTTCCTCTTTCTCTACTAAATCCTTTTCAAACTTCCCATCCGTTGTCTGTCTATACAAAGTTGCAAATAAGTGCTCAATTACATAATTAGAGTTATTATCTGTTGAAATCGCTGAATCTAACGTGTAAGGATCACTACCGAGATTCGTTACAAAACGGTCTCCTTTACTAGCACTTGCTTTTGAAGTATCTTTCTTACCGCAAGCGACAGAAGTAATTGCTAATACGGTCATAATGACAAATAATAAAAACTTCTTCATCTTCCATTCCCCTTTAACCTGAAATTTTTGGTGTAGATGCTAATAATGTTTTTGTATAAGAATGTTGTGGATTACGGAATACTTCATCCGTATTTCCAAATTCAACAAGTTCTCCTTTATATAAGACAGCCACTTTTTCACATAAATAGTGAACCATTGGCAAATCATGCGCGATAAATAAATATGTATAGCCTTGTTCCTTTTGAATTTTTTGCAACAGATGTACAACTTGAATTTGAAGTGAAACATCTAACGCTGAAATTGGTTCATCAAGAATCAATACTTCTGGCTCACATAATAAAGCTCTTGCAATAGCAATACGTTGACGTTGCCCTCCGCTAAATTCGTGCGGATAGCGATCGATATATCGTCTATCTAATCCCACACGTTCTAGCGCATCACCTGCTACTTTATCCTTTAATCCTTTATCACCTAAACCGAATGAAATATAACCTTCCGTTACGCTATCGCGTACTTTCCAGCGCGGATTTAATGCAGCTGTTGAATCTTGAAAAATAAACTGTACTTTCTGTAAGAAATCACGTTTATGAGCTGCCTTCAGCTTGTGAACGACTTGACCGTTATAATCAATTTCACCAGACGTTGGGCTCTCAATCCCAGCTATGAGCTTACCAAGTGTTGTTTTTCCTGAACCACTTTCTCCAATAATGCCAAGCGTTGTGCCTTTCGGGATCGCAAGCGATATGTCTTTTAACGCTGCGATTTCTTTATTTTTACTTCCATACGTTTTCGTTACTTGCTTTACAGTAATTAAATCTGTCGTCATGAGGCATTCACCTTCTCTTTTGATTTCGCTTTATTATGCTCCAGAACATGTTGCCAGCAATGTGAACTATGCTCCCCAGAATATGTTGTTCTCTCTGGGAAACGATGAATACATTCTTTTATCGCTACTGGACAACGATTTACAAAAGGACAACCAAAGCTATTTAACGTCTCAATGGAAGGTGTCGTCCCTTCTATTGCACGTAATACTTTTTCGGAATCATCCATATTGGGAATTGCTTGTAATAAGCTTTTTGTGTATGGATGTTTAGGAGAACCTATCACTTCCTCTATCGTTCCTTTTTCAACAACACGTCCTCCATACATCACAACTACTCGATCCGCTACTTCACGTACAAGTGCCAAGTCATGTGTAATTAATAAAATACTTGTGTTTTGTTTTTCTTTCCGCTCTTTTAATAACCCCATAATTTGTTTCTGAATTGTTACATCTAATGCCGTTGTAGGTTCATCTGCAATAACGAGTTTTGGGTGGCAGGCAAATGCAATTGCTAAACAAATACGTTGTCTCATACCTCCGCTTAATTGATGTGGGTACTGTTCAAAGCGTTTCTCTGCTTCATGTATTCCTAAATCATTTAATAAGTTAATTGCAATTTCTTTTGCCTCTTTTTTCGATTTCTTTTCGTGCTGCAAAATCACTTCTGTAATTTGCCTTCCCACCTTCATCGTTGGATTCAAAGATGAAAGCGGATCTTGAAAGATAAAAGAAATATCTTTCCCACGAATTTGATTCCATTCTGATTCTTGTAACTTAGTTAATGCCTTTGATTCGAAAGATATATTTCCATCATCAATTTGAATTGATTCTTGATTTAAGCCGATAATAGCTTGTGCTGTAACACTTTTCCCTGAACCACTCTCTCCTACAAGTGCAACAAATTCACCTTCGTTAATAGAAAAGGAAACATGTTTCACAATTGCTTGCTTACTATTCTCTTTTTCAACGGCTAACGTTACGTTTTCTAAAGATAAAAGCTGTCCCATGTCGTTTCTCCTTTCGATTCCGTTTTACGATTTTCGGATCAATTGCATCTTGCAAACCATCACCAATTGCATTAAATGCGAACATAATAAGCGCAATCATTAGTGATGGGAAGAAAAGTTGCCACCATTCTCCGCTTAATAATGTCCCAAGCGCATCATTCGTCATTGTCCCCCAGCTTGCTGCTGGTGATTGTACCCCGAGTCCAATGAAGCTTAAAAATGATTCTGAAAAAATAGCTGCTGGAATTGTAAATGATAAATTTACGATAATAATACCTGTTAAGTTCGGAATGATATGTCCGTATATAATTTTCATATGTGATGTACCTAATCGCTCCGCTGCAATAACAAATTCTCTTTGCTTTAAAGATAAGACTTGTGCCCTAACGAGACGTGCCATACCAATCCAACCTGTTAATGCAAGGGCGATAATAATTGTAAAAAGTCCTGGTTTCATAATGATTAGTAATAAAATTACAATTAATAAATATGGAATACCGTATAATATTTCAATCCCTCGTACAATCCACTCATCTATTAACGTTCCAAGGCGATTACGCCCTCTCACATATCCACTAAATCCTCCAATTAGCACACCAAGTCCTATATCAAGAACAGCTGCTACTAATCCAACTACTAACGAAATCTTCCCACCAGCCCAAGTACGCGCCCAAATATCTCTTCCCAAATCATCTGTTCCGAACCAATGCTCACTACTAGGTGGTAAATTTGTCGCCTCTTTTACTTGTTCACTCGCAGTGAAAGTGGTTAAACTTTCACCGATAAGAGAAAAAATAATAATGAGTAACAATGTCACCGTTCCTAGAACTGCGATTGGATTTGATACAAACTTACGGAACACTTCTTTTTTTCTGCTAATTGCTTGCTGATCTTTATTTATCGTTAATTCTTTTTTCTCTTCATTTGTCAATAACTGTTTATTAATTTCATAAGCACCCATTTAAATATCCTCCCTCCTTACGTAATAGAACGAATACGCGGATCAACAATACGATGAATAATGTCTGTAATGAAAATACAAAAAATTAATAATGCACTATAGAAAATCGTTGTCCCCATAATGACTGGATAATCTCGGTTAAAAATACTATCTACAAAATATTTTCCGAGACCAGGAATTGCAAAGATTTTTTCAATAATAAAAGTCCCCGTTAACAACCCAGCCATTAACGGCCCAACAAATGTAAGCACTGGAACAATTGCATTTCGAAGAGCATGTCTTATAATAATTTTCTTAATCGGTATACCTTTCGCTCTCGCTAACTTAATATAATCACTCTGCAAAACTTCAATCATATTAGAGCGAACAAATCTTGTAATCACTGCGATTGGTCCTAACGCTAATGCAAAGGATGGCAATACTGTATGTTCAAATGTACCCCAAGAGGCTACTGGTAAGAGCTCGAATTGAATAGCAAATATTTGTATAAATAGTGGTGCTAAAATAAAACTCGGAATAGAAATACCGAGGATGGCAAGTAAACTTACACCATAATCAATTACCTTCCCATGATAGAGAGCAGCAAATGTACCTGCAGCAATTCCGACTAGCAATGAAATAATAAGTGCTTGTAAACCAATAATTGCTGATGGACCAAAGCCAGTTGTTATGATTTCTGATACACCTTGCCCGGTTGATTGAACAGATTCACCAAAATCAAAATGAACTACGCCGTCTAAATAAGCAACATATTGATTCCATAACGGTTCATCAAGGTGATACTTCGCTCTCATATTTTGCACAACTTCCTCCGGAAAGATCTTTGCATCTGATGAAAATGGATCTCCCGGAATAATATGCATAATTAGAAATGTCACTGTCGTAATAACCCATAGTGTGAACAAAATAACCGATAATTTTTTAATTACATACATTCCAATAACCCCCTAAACACATATATTTACTTAGTTTTATGAACGTGCTTTTTCCATTACTCCCTTTCTCTTTTTAGAATACAAAAAGCCTTGATCTTAAAAAATAAGATCAAGGCTTAATAAACAAAGGCCTATCACTTATCTTTCAAGACTTGCTTGCTGGAATTAGCACGGTGTTCCTATTACAGAACCCGCTGCTGAGGTGTCATAGGGCCAGTCCCTCTACCTCTCTGGATAAGTAAATTGCTATTTTATTATTTGGTTCAAATTGTATATTTCGAATTATAATTCTGAAAAAATGAAAAGTCAATCAAATTGGATATATTTAGAAAAATCAGTTTTTAATAGTGTGTTTATCTAAATTACAGTTTTTCGCCTATAATAAAAAAAAAACGATATGAAAGGAGTTATATGATGGATCCCTTACTTCTAGCAACTATAGGATTACCATTAACAATCGTTATACTTGTTATCATTGGATTTTATAAACTTTTCATTAAAAAGAAAAGCATTATCTCTTTTTACACCCCCTTTGATAATATTACCGGGCAAACTATTTCCGAATTTCACGAAGAACAGAAGGTATTAGTATCCGAGGATGAAGACGGCGATCGTAAGAAGAAAAAATAACCTTGCACAGGCAAGGTTATTTTTTCGTTTCTGCTTGAAAACGTTTATAGTATGTCGATGCTGTTGCAAAATTAATTTCTATATCACGAATCAACGATGAATCTTCTTCTTTAGCTAACTTCTGTAATTTTTTCATTGCTTGTTCCGATTCATTCAAGAAACCGACATATACCTCATGTTCTTGCTCTTTCGACTTCGGAACACGAATTTCTTTTCGTATATGATCAATATCTTCTAACATGCTCGTTGTTACCTTTTGCACATCTTTTTTATATGTAACAGTCGTTATTTCCTTACCGCCCTTTTCTTTTGCCACTTCAAATAACTGCAGTGCGTTATTAATTTCTTTATTCATTTTCAAATCGTATTTTTCATGTACTGCACGGTATTCTTTCATTTCTTCTGTTTGTTCTGTAGATTGCTCTACCTTTTCTTTCGGTTCTTTCGTATCCTTATTTCCATTACATCCTGCTAGAAGGATCATACCTCCCATTACAGCAATACCCAAAACCTTCTTCATATCTTCTTCTCCTTTTATCTACAGCTACTACTCATTATAGTTTCTTTTATCTCCACTTGTTATTATACCGAGAACATCCTACTTTTTACACTTAAGACGACATCGTAATATATATACCAACATGTTTGTCACAGTATCGTCACTTTATACAAATAACTTTTGCACTGCTTTACTACAGCACCTTACAAAACTGTAAGCACACATAAAGAACAAACCATGCTAGACTTACATATGCATAACGCAAACATATGTAAGTTTTTAAGGAGAATCATCTATGTACAATACAATGCCTTTTATGGGAGAAGATATTCGTGTACTTATTCGCGAAAAATCACTTCATATCGAAAATACAGAGAGCCTTCGCCGCGTATTAAAAAAGAAGCATGCTCCATTTAAGTTAGCCCAATATTTAAAACAACAACATACAAATCAATTTCATACAGTGCTAAATATATCAGATAAATCATTATCAATCGAAATCATCGGTCATGTCTACATTGGAAACTTCGCAGATATCTTAAAAGAAATCCCACGTATACCGAAAATTGCTCCTATTATCGTTAAAAAAGCGTATAAAATTACCGACCATACCGATATTATCGACTGCGGGGAAAAAGAAGTTGATAGTAATCGCTGGGTGTGGGATAAACTTGCTATTTTATATGATACGATCATGAATAATATGTATGAGGTATTTGAAAGAAATGAAAAAAAGAACTGATTCAAATATTCCCTTTGAATCAGTTCTTTTTTGTTAAGCCTCTAAATTTTGTCTTGCTTGCAGTTCAAACTGCTTTTCACTTCTTCTAGCCATAAATAAATAGCATAGTACCGCACCAATTTCACAAAGAGCTATTACAACACCCATCGGTAATGCGGTATTACTTCCACCAATACCTACTAGCGGTGCAACAAGCGCTCCTGAAATGAACTGTAATAAGCCTAATAAAGCTGATGCTGTTCCTGCAGCTTGTTTTTGATTTCTCATCGCTAATGAGAACCCAGTTGTTGAGACAACCCCAACACTTGATACGACAAGGAATAACGAGCATAAAACACCAATTAACCCTATTCCTAATAAGATTGTTAGTAGTAAAGATAAACCACCAACAGCTGCAATAACAATACCAGAGACAAATAATGTCTTCTCATTCACTTTCCCTGCTAAACGACCCGTAACCTGACTCGCAATAATAATACCGATACCGTTGATTGCAAAGAATAAACTAAATTGCTGTGGTGATGCTCCGTATATGTTCTGCAACACAAATGGTGATCCCGAAATGTATGCAAACATTGCCGCCGTTACTAATCCTTGTGACAATGCATATCCTATAAACAAACGGTCCTTTAACAATTTTCCGTACGTCGCTAACGTCCCTGACAAACCGCCTGTTTCTCTTTCTTCAGGAGGTAATGTTTCACGTAATACGAAAGTAGCTGATATTAACATAAATACATTTATTGCTCCGAGAACGATAAAGACACCGCGCCACGTTGTAAACTGTAATAATTGTCCCCCAATAATCGGTGCCAAAATAGGTGCTGCTCCGTTTACTAACATAAGCAGTGAGAAGAATTTCGTCATTTCAGAACCTGAATACATGTCACGTACCATTGCACGTGATATAACAATACCGGCTGATCCTGAAGCTCCTTGTAGAAAGCGTAATAACACTAAAGTCCAAATAGATGGCGCAACAGCACAAAGTAAAGAAGAAGCAACATAAATAATAAGAGCAATAATAAGAGGTTTGCGTCTTCCGTAAATATCACTAATTGAGCCAACAAATAATTGTCCTACTGAAAGCCCAAGCAAACAAGCTGTTAATGTAAGCTGTGCTAGAGATGCACCTGTTTGCAAGTCATCCGTTAATTTCGGTAACGAAGGCAAATACATATCAATAGATAATGGTCCAATCGCCGTAAGTGTTCCTAATACAAGAATCATCCATAACCTGTTCATCTTTACAGGCTTATATATTTCCTGATTAACTTCATTCACTTTTTTCGTTCACCCTTTCCTATACACACTAAATCGTAACAATTATAGTTACAACATAAACATACGTCAAGTATAGCGCATTTTCCTGTTTAATTTTGTAAAAAAAGCGATAGAATCTCTATCGCTTTACTTGTTCAAATTACTATTTGTAAATTTAGATACGGAAGACATCGCCTCTCCTGTATCTAAATATGTGATTTGAATTGGATCTCCCACTTCTGTAAACATAGCATATGGGAACTTTTTCGCAGGTATCATAAACACTTTTTGTTCGTTCTCCAACAGTACATAAACAATTGTATTTTCACCTGATTTTTCTTTATATACACGTTGTACAACGCCCTCTTTTTGCGCCTCTTTTCCATTTGAAGTCGGTCTAAATGAATCTCCGCTTCCACTCAGCGCATTTTTATAATTCTCAAGCGCTTCTTTTTGCGTCGAACCTGTTGCAAATATTTTCGCATTAGAAGCATAGATAACCGTATGGGCACGCACTAACCCTCCATCATCAATAACAGGTACAATCCAAGAAGGTTTACCGTACACGTTATAAATAACCGGCATCGTTCCATGCCATTTCTCTCTCTTAAAGGAATTATCCACGACTTCCGAAGCAGCCGAACCATCCATAATTCCCTTTACTTCTTTTCCGTTATAGTAATACAACTTACCTGTACGCGCATCGATAAGTGAATAACCTAGTGCAGAATCTACTCCCTCTTTCGGAGAGGTGAAATCAGTAAAGTAATATAACGTTCCATCCTTACCGAAGATTGGTGTAACTCCTTCTTTCGTTCCCCACTCAGTCGGAATCTTCATGTCCGTTTGCGAGAATTTTGTATTCCAAAATCCGTGAATGTACTTACCGAAATACGTATTTAATGTAGATGCGGTCTCGTGATTTAATACGCCATCAACAAATTTAGGTGCCTTTCCTTTATCGTATCTTTTCACTTCACCTGTTTGTGCGTCTACTACTACAACGCCCTCTACCTCAAATCCAGATCTTCCTGAAATAAATTCACCGTACGTCATTGTATAATACGGTTTCCCTTTATCATCCACTTCAAATTTAGGTTTTCCTTTAAAGATTAAATTTGGTTCTGCTTTCCTTACCACACGCTCTAAATTATTTCCGAAAAACATGCTTGGCACGTATTTCATTTTATAACCAAGGTGCAGCTTTGCTTCTGCATCAGGATTCGTACCTGACATCGTGACGTACCCTGGAATTGTCTCAGCTTTACGTGCTTTAAAAAATCCTGAAACTTCAATCGGTGCTACATATAAAGCCTCGCCATTTACCATTTGTGGCGTTAATTCTCCTAGCTCAAAATAAGCTACTTTCGGAATATCCCCAAATACTTTTTTCATCTTATTCTCCGCTGTCTTTGGCGGCACTGTAAATGGCTGATCATTTTCAGTAAATGGCTCTGAAATATCTTTCTCTACCTTTACAACAGAATCATATTTCTTTTGCGAGATTACTATATCGTGCAAATAACCAAAGTAGCCGTAACTTGCAAGTAAAACAAACATTAGAAGTCCTTTTAACGTGCCTTCTAATTTACCTATTTGATCTTGGGAAAATAAAACAAGCCCAATTAAAATCGCTACTGCAACAGAATAATGAGTAAGAATTGAATCTGCTCGATCATCAATTAGCCAAAAATATTCATAGATTGCAATACCTATCCAAAATAAAACTGGAATAACTAAAATAGATGATTTCTTACCCTTTACAACCTTCTCATCCCCTTTCTTATCCACTGCTCGAAGTTTACTACCGCTTCTTCTTGTCCATGGAATCAAAAACAAAGTGAGAATAGCTAAAATTAAAAATTTCATCAAAGGCAATGTCCCCTTTTCTTTTGTCTTCCCCTTTAGTATAACAAATAAAGGTTATTCAGGTAAAAATGGGAATTATTATATTTTTTTACTACTTAGTACAACTCCGCTCACTACATATAAGATAGATGCAATATAAAAAATCGTGCCGATCGTAAAGAAATCTACTAAATATCCTGTTGCAATAATTGCTACTGCTCCTCCAATCGATGTCCACACATGATATTTTCCAATCTCATAACCAGCATTTTCTTGTACAACTTTTCGTGCTAACGAAGTCTTCTCCGTATTACGCTGCACAGCCCCTAAAATACCCATTAAAATTTGAAGAATGTATACATGCCATACTTCTGTTGCAATAGGAAAACAAAGCATTAATATTGCCATAGACCAGGCGTATATAATTAGTAACTTTCTATCACCTACTCTATCAGATATTCTTCCAACTAACGGATATACTAGAGCTGAAGTTAAGGCAAATAAGCCATATGCCCAGCCAAACTGTGAGAAGTTATTTCCAACATTCCGAAGCAATAGAATGTAAAAAGGAAATACCATACTTCCTGCCATCATAATGATGCTTTGTGAAGCTACAAATCTTCTATATGTCATTTCGTATACTCCCTATAAAATAAATTCACAAATCTCTCTTTTGGATCCGCTTCTTTTTTCTTCTGAAGAAATTCTTCTATACGAGGATATGCTCTCTTTAACTGCTCTTTCGTTGGATAAGAATAATACGGTAAATAATAACTACCGTTATGCTTTAACGTAACATCAATCATCTTCTGAATAACATCCTCTGTTTTCTTTATCTCATTTTCAGAACGCCCTTGATTAATTAAAAGAACCAGTGCAAACATATCACCTTTCGCATAGGATAAAACTGCATTTTCATTCTTTTCCACGTAACGAATCGTAATATTGAGCAAATTAAACTCTTCTTCATTTAATACGTTACGTAAATTATCTATGTATTCCGTGAAAGAATCTATAGGCACAAAATATTCTTGTAACACCTCTGTCCTATTCGGATTTTCATATTCCATAAAGGCACTATCTGACCTCATAACATTATTTCGCGTCTCATACTTTCCATCTGTACGTTCGAAATAACTTCTTTGTATATCCCAAAACGTATTCTTTCCCCAATCACTATAGCGTGATAATCCAAGTAAAAATTTCGGCGCTGCTATAATAGTTTCTTCTTTTAGTTCACTATACTCTTCCCTCATATTTTGATTTTGTGCCAATGTATAATCTGTCACATACATTTCTCTTAAGAATGAATTTGGAGCAACAGAAATACGAGCTAAGTGCATACGAACATTAGCATCTTTTTTCACTTTTTCTTTGAAATAAGACGTGTATTCTTTATAATCTAGCATTTTCGTATGCGTTTCATATAATTCATCATTTGTTAACTTTAAAGTCACATCTAAAATGACACCAAATAACCCATAACCGCCAATGACGTAAGGAAATAAATCCGCATTCTCTTCTCTACTTACATTACGTACAGTGCCATCTGCCATTAGTAATCGAAATGATTCGACTGTATCAATCAATGCCTCATGACGAATATCACGACCATGTACATTTACACTTAATGAACCACCAACCGTAAAAATATTTTGCGATTGCATCACCTGAACAGCAAGACCATATGGATTTATTTTCTTCTGAATATCATTCCACGTGACACCACTTTGAACTGTAATGCGCTTCTTCTCTGGATCAAATTCTAATATTTTATTATACCCTTTCAAATCAAGCATCGTACCATGTGGATAATACGTCTGCCCGCCCTGACTATGTTGCATACCAGCAATAGAAATCTTCTCTCCAGAAACATTCGCATCTTGCACTAATTTTATTAACGATTGCTCATCAGTAGCACTTTCAACACGTTTTATTTTTGTCGGAAGCAATTTACCTACATCACTCATAATAGGATGATCGAGTTGTTTTTTATATGTATGTACAGATGTTGCAAACAAAACAGTATATGCTACAATGACCACCGCTATCTTTCCTTTTTTCAAATGACACTCTCCTCTTCTACATCTTTGCCTCTTTATATTGTACCTATTTTCCTATGAAGAAAGAATACAAAAAAGAGGGACCTTATTTTAGGTCCCTCCTCATCAAAACTGTTACTTTGCTGCTGGCAATTGTATTGGGTCAAACTTTTCATACGACGTATATTTTGCGTTCGTAATAATGTGTGCTTTATCCTTTCCATTACTACTCATAATCATGTCTATCTTTGCTGATTCATATTTAAAATCTTTTGTAATGATATATTCTGCATCCACTTCTTCTATCTTCGCATTTTGTGCTTGTAACATTTTCTTCTGCGTTTCATCCATGCTAGTTAACATACTTTCTGTTTCTTGCCCTTTTAATGTAAATTTCAGTTTATATTTATCTCCGCTTTTCTCCAGCTTCATTTTATCTAAAACTACTTCCGGTACTTCTAATTTATCTATAATATCTTGGGTCGCTTTCATTCCACCAGCGTTTAATTGCTCCTCTGGTACGGTTATAACTTCTCCTGTATTAGGGTTTTTTACCTCACCAGCAACTTTACCATCCACAGTATACACTACAACATCTGTACCGGAAATATTCATTTCAGAACGAGAATTCTTTGTCTTTGGCTCTAATTGCATCTTAGCCTTTAATATATCCATCTCTGTTCCCTCAGCTTTTACCCCTACACCATATGTCATCGTTACATGTTCTTCATTTTTAAAAGCTTCATTCGTTTTCTTGAAAACATCTTTCGCCGTTAATTCCTTTTCTTTTTGAACGGATTCTTTTTTCGGCTCATCCGTCTTTGCTGTTTTCTCATTACTACATCCTACCCCTAGACTGATTGCAAGCACTAAACTTGAAATAAAAATAATTTTTTTCATAATTCCGCCCCCCTTTCCCAAAATAATATCATCTCTTTTCCTATGAATCTATATAAATTTCAATCTATATTCGCTATATAGCGACATGTTTAATGAAGAGTTTAAATATGATGTAAATAACGACAACTCATTTCAGGAGGTCATTATGAAGGCGATCATTTGCACACAGTATGGACCACCTAACGTTCTTCAGCTTCAAAATATAGAGAAACCTATACCTAAAAAGAACGAAGTATTAGTCAAGATTCACGCAACGAGTGTAACGACTGGAGATTGTAGAATACGTGGGTTTAATAGCCCTCTCTTATTTTGGATTCCTATGCGAATCATATTAGGTTTTAGAAAACCGAGAAAGCCTATACTCGGTGTAGAGTTATCCGGCGAAATCGAAGAAATAGGAACAGATGTAACTCAATTTAAAAAAGGAGATCAAATTTTTGCATTAACAGAGCTTAATGTCGGTGGTTATGCAGAATATACATGTGTACATGAAAGTGGATTAGTAGCATTAAAACCTACCAATGTAACGTATGAGGAAGCAGCAGTTATTCCCTTTGGCGCAACTTCGGCACTACACTTCCTAAGAAAGGCCCGTATAAAAAGGGGGCAACAAGTACTAATATATGGCGCATCTGGATCAGTAGGAACAGCTGCCGTACAACTTGCTAAATATTTCGGCGCAACCGTTACAGCTGTTTGTAGTCATTCAAATTTTGAACTCGTGCAATCTTTAGGGGCCGACAAAGTAATCGATTATACGAAAGAAGATTTTACTAAGCAGGGGGAATACTATGATGTTATATTTGATGCAGTTGGAAAATATAAAAAATCCCTTTGTAAACAAGTATTAACACCTAATGGAATATATGTATCTGTTAATGGAATGATGGCAAAGGTAAGTAAAGAAGATATGTTTCTACTAAAAAAACTAACTGAAACAGAAAATTTAAAGCCTGTTATTGATAGAACTTACCGATTAGAAGAAATTGCTGAAGCTCATATATATGTAGAAAAAGGGCATAAAAAGGGGAACGTTTCGATTACCTTAAAATAAAATATATTCAGAAAATAACGTTGACAATTCTTTTTGTAAGATTTACTATTAGTACCATATTAAAAAAACTACATACACATACTCTTATCAAGAGTGGCGGAGGGACTGGCCCGATGATGCCCGGCAACCGAGCTTATAACGTATAAGCTAAGGTGCTAATTCCTGCAAAACGAGTTCTCGTTTTGGAAGATAAGAGAGGAATCTATTTTGTCTATTCGGCACCTCTCTTATTTTTGAGAGGTGCTTTTATTTTGGAACGTATATTTAAGGGGGAATTATAGATGAAGAAAGTACTATTAAGCATTGTAAGTGGGGCTGTATTATTATTAAGCGCATGTAGCGGGAGTTCAGATAAAGAAGTAAAAGCGTTAGATGAGAAAAAGATTACTGTCGGTGTAACAGGAGGGCCACATGAACAAATTTTTGAAAAGGTAAAAGAAGTAGCAGCGAAAGACGGTCTCGAAATTGATATAAAAGTATTTAATGATTATGTAGCACCGAACGTATCCCTCGATGAAAAAAGCCTTGATGTAAATAGCTATCAAACAAAATCATATTTAGACGTATTTAAAGCTGAACGTAATATGAAACTAACTGAAGTATTTTCAACAGTAACATTCCCTATGGGCGTATATTCAAAAAGCTTAAAGGATGTAAAAGAATTAAAAGAGGGCGATGCAATTGCTGTACCAAATGATCCAACGAATGAACTTCGAGCTTTAAAACTATTTGAAAAAGCAGGGGTTTTAAAAGTGGATCCAAAAGCGACAGAAAAAGCGACTGCAAAAGATGTAATTGAAAATCCAAAAAATTTAAAGATCGTTGAATTAGAGGCATCTCAATTACCAACACAACTAAGTGAAGTGAAAGCAGCTGCCATTAATACAAACTTTGCATTAGGCGCAAAATTAAGCCCTGCGAAAGATTCTATCTTCCGCGAAGGAAAAGATTCACCATATGTGAACTGGGTCGTTGTTCGTACTGAAAATAAAGATGATGCTGTTTTAAATAAATTAAAGAAAGCTTATCAATCTAAAGAAGTAAAAGAATTTATCGATAAAAAATTTGATGGTTCTGTTTTACCGTCTTGGTAGGAGCTGACGATAATGATTGAATTAAAAAATGTATCCAAAGTATTTACAACAAAAAAGGAGAATGTGGAAGCTCTTAAGTCTACTTCCCTCCAAGTAAAAAAGGGCGAAGTATTTGGAATCATTGGATATAGCGGCGCTGGCAAAAGTACATTAATTCGCTGTGTAAATTTATTAGAAAAACCAACAACAGGAAATATTATTGTAAACGAGCAAGATTTAACAACACTGTCTACAAAAGAACTAGCAAAAGCGAGACAAAAAATCGGGATGATTTTTCAAGGGTTCAATTTACTTAAAACCGTTACCGTCTATGAAAATATCGCACTACCTTTACGCCTTGCTGGCATTCCAAAAGTAGAAATTGAAAAAAGGGTAGAAAAGTATTTACGTATTGTCGATCTCTTTAATCGAAAAGACGCCTATCCAAGTGAACTTTCTGGTGGCCAGAAACAACGTGTAGCCATCGCGCGTGCACTATCACATGAACCGGAAGTGTTATTAAGTGATGAAGCAACGAGCGCTTTAGATCCAGAAACAACTGATTCTATTCTTGACCTATTATTAAAGATTAATGAGGAAATCGGGATTACAATTTTATTAATTACACATGAAATGAATGTCATCCAGCGTATATGCGACCGAGTTGCTGTTATGGAACATGGAGCAGTAGTTGAAAGCGGGACTGTGAAAGATATTTTTACAAACCCACAACATGTAACAACGAAGAAATTTGTAAATAGCGCATTTGCAGCGAAAATTCCAGAAGAGGTACAAAAAGAACTTCAAACTACTGGTGAAATTGTAACTCTTTCTTTTATAGGAAATTCTTCAGGAGAACCAGCATTAGCTGTCGCTACAAAACGATTCCAAGTATATCCGAATATTTTATCCGGTAATATTACTCAATTAAAACATGAAGCATACGGGAAACTTATCATCCATATGCAAGGGGAACAAAATGAAATCAACCGTGCTTTATCATTTTTACAAGAACAGGGAATCATCGTAGAAGGAGGTAGAACAGACCATGGAAAACAAGTCCTTTTTGGATGAATGGGGTAAAGTTATATGGGAGGCGACCATACAAACTTTTCAAATGACATCTATTTCATTACTCATCTCGATCCTTATTGCACTGCCACTTGGTGTCACACTTGTTTTAACGAGACCTGGTGGACAGCGAGAAAACAAAATCATTTATCCAATTCTTAATACAATTATTAATATCATTCGCTCTCTTCCATTTATCATCCTATTATTCTTCATTCTACCTTTTACAAAATTTCTAATGGGAACATCCATTGGTGTACAAGGTGTTATCGTACCGCTTGTCGTCTTCACTGCTCCCTATATCGCAAGATTGATGGAGACCGCATTATTAGAAGTCGATCGTGGTGTGATTGAAGCTTACCAAGCGATGGGCGTTTCTACTATAAAAATTATTTGGCACGTCATGGTGAAAGAAGCTCGTCCCTCCCTTGTACTTGGATTAACAATTGCAACGATTGGCTTAATCGGCGCAACAGCAATGGCTGGTCTTGTAGGCGCTGGTGGGCTAGGGGATTTAGCATATCGATTCGGACATTTACGCTATGAACCTGAAGTAATGTATGCAACTGTCTTTATTTTAATTATCCTCGTTCAAGGATTACAGTCTTTAGGGAATGGTATTGCGCGAAGATTGAAGAAAGATTAAAAAAGAAGGTATCTCACCAGGGTGAGATACCTTCTTTTTACCTTTTGAATCCACCTTCTGAATGAATAACTTGTCCAGTAATCCATTCCGCTTCTTCACTTACTAAAAACTTAATAAGTCTTGCTGCATCCTTTGGTTCACCAATTCTACCAAATGGAAACATCGGTTTTAATCCTCGCTTTATCTCTTCAGTCATCCAGCCTGTATCAGTTGGACCTGGGTTAATTGCATTCACTGTTATTCCTAAATGAGCTACCTCGGCTGACAACGAACTAGTAAGAGCATCAATAGCCCCCTTCGTTGTTGCATACGCTAGTTCTCCAACCATAGGCCCTTGAAATTGTCCCGAAGTCATATTCACAATTCTACCACCAGATTTCTTATCAAACCCTCGGGCAAATTGACTACTTAATAATGTAGTCGCACGAATATTGACCATGTAGTGCTTATCTAATTCTTCAGCAGTCAAATTAGAGAAATCATTATTCGTAGAATACGCTGCATTATTAATTAATATATGAGGGTAGCCTAGTTGTTCAGTAACTTTATTTATAAGCTCTTTCGGTGCATCATTCTGAGTTAAATCTAACTCCATACTCGATACTTTCACACCGTTTTTTAGTAACTCTTCTTGTAATTGTATTTGTTCACTTTGATCAACGCCCCAAGGCATCTCTTTATCATACTCTGTCCAATACGTAAAAAATATATCGTATCCTGCTTCAGCTAATTCTTTACAAATTGCTGCGCCTATACCATCTAAACGACTTACACCTGTAACAACTGCTACTTTATGTTTTAATTGATTCATCATATACTCCTCCAATTTTAAAGGACGCATATTTTATATAAGAGATATGAATTTCCCCACATACGTATCTATCCTTACAAAGGGGATGCACAAGCCAAATATGCAGTCCTTGCATGATTTACAGATAGCTAAATACCCCCTCACTTATGAGAGAAAAATTCATCTATCTAATTTCGAATCATTACAAGTTCATCCACATATTGAGTCCTTGTCTCCTTTCCATATATCTCTAAATTTCATTTTAACATTAAAGATTTAATATTTCAAAAAACGAAATAATTACTCCTATTCATGAAGTATCATGTACTATAAACCGTAGTTAATAACAAATTTGCATTTAAGTGTATACATTTACTATTACCTATTCGTTGTATAAGTGTAGGGAGGAAAAATGATGGGAAAAGAAAATATATTAACCTCCTATCTTATCAATTTAGGAGAGGAAGTGTTCAAACTATTATTAGCGAAAGGGGCTATAAAAGAAGATGCGGAAGACATCATCCAAAATACCTTCTATAAAGTATACACATTGCTAGATAGCTTAACCGACGATAACATACGTCCATGGTTTTTCAGAGTCGCATTAAATGAATACATTGACTTAAAGAGAAAAAAAGAGCAACAGAACATCTATTTAACTGAAGAGATTTATTCAAAATTACAATATACAGACCGGGAATTGGATACTGTTTTAAATAAATATGAGATTTTCTATCTATTAAAAGATATAAAACTAGAATACAAAGAAGCCTTCTTTTTAAAGTATTATTATGATTTTACATATGAAGAAATCGCACTAATACTAGATATTCGAGTAAACAGCGTCAAACAAAAGTTACATCGCGCACGTAAAACAATTCATTCTACAGTAGGAGGAAAACCTTAATGGATACTTCTTTAAAAGATGCATTAAAAAAAGCTAAAAGGAAACAGTTACTTAAAATCATCATTACTTCTATTCTCGTTGTCATCATACTTATCCCTATCATTTATAAAGTGGGTAATTACTTCGCAGCGAAAGGCTCTATGAGGCTTCACGAACAACTCTTTTTATATAATTCAATTGCAGAACCGAATGTACAAATTGATTCTCAAGTAACGAGTAGCTCCTCTATGTTTGGCGGCAATATTACATCAAATCGTTCTAAAAATATTAATGGTTACGTAGTGAAATGGAATACACTGACAAGCCCTTACGATTGGTTTCGCTCTAACATCGATTACAATGAGGTAATACCAGCAACTCATTGGGGGAGGTCTAATACAGAGTCTTATAATTACGATAAACAAACGAAAAATAAAGTTGCCACATTTTATAATCCAGCTATCAAGGAATATTACGATGGAGTCAAAAATGAATTAAGTGCAGTTTCCAAAATGGAAAACTATGTTGCGGAAGTCGCTATCTCTTTCGATCAACCTTATACATTAAAAGAAATTCAAACAAAAATACCAGACAACTTAAATATCGTATGGCTATATATGGTCTCACCTATTAGAGATGAAAGCGGAGGTCCTGCCGGTATGCCAGTTTATGGATTTGAGCCAGGAACCCCTCTCGAAGAATCGTACAAAGGGTTCTTTGATTCCCTTAAACAATATAATGATAGGTATGACAAGGACATTCAAAAGTTTTTAAAATCAAATGAAAACAAACCATTTGATCAAGTGAAGATTTTAGGTGTTATGCTAACAGGAAAAACAGAAAACTTTAAGGCATTAGAAAACCAAAACTTTATTCGTGGTGCTTCTGTAGGGGTTACTGCACAAATTGTTCCTTATATAAAACCAGAGAAATAATAAGGAACACCCAGATGAACTTAAAGAACACACATAAACCTGTTTACTACGGGAGCTATCCGCTACAATAGATAGCTCCCATCTCTCATTTATTGCTTAATTTTCAAAAATAAACTTCATAATATTTTAGGTGCAATTTTATAAATAAAAAATCATATATTTGTTCACATTATATCTATTGTGAATTTTTTCACAATAGATATATAATAAACTTGTAAATACAATATTGGAGGGATTTCAATGGTTATCAATTTTTTAAGAACTGATAAACGTGCTGCTTTCATATTATTATTATTTTTACGACTTTACATAGGATATACATGGCTCGCTGCTGGAATCGGCAAAGTCTTTGGACAATCTTTTGATGCAAGTGGTTTTCTAAAGGGCGCTATTGCTCAAGCATCAGGTGACCACCCTGCCGTACAAAGTTGGTGGGCAGATTTCCTTCAACACTTTGTTCTTCCAAATGCAGACCTATTTAGCTTTTTAGTTCAATGGGGAGAAATTTTAGTAGGTCTAGGTTTAATTTTAGGCGGATTAACAAAAACAGCTGCATTTTTCGGAATCATAATGAATCTTGCATTTTTATTAAGCGGAACTGTTAGTGTAAACCCAAACCTGCTTATTTTAACTATGTTCATTTTAGTTGCAGGACAGAATGCTGGACGCATTGGATTAGATGGCTATGTTTTCCCAAAACTTTTCCGTAAAAACAACCACGGAACATATAAATTAAGTAAAACTGCGTAGTAACGGTTTACTCTTAAAATATAAATAAGAAAAAGAGCCTGCGTATAGGCTCTTTTTTATTTACTCCAAATTTAAACTCTTAACGAGCCACGAAAACCTCTGGCAGCATAATAAGAGTCTGCTCCATTGTGGTACACAAAAACATGTCCGAAGCGATAATCGCAAAATAGAGCTCCACCAATCTCTCTAATATCTGAAGGTGTTTGTACCCAACTTGATGATTTCATATCAAAATCTCCAAGTTGTTGTAACTCTCGATATTGTTCTTCAGTTAATAGTTCAATACCCATAGCGGCTGCCACATCAATAACGTTATTTTCTGGTTTATGCTTCTTTCTTGATTCTAACGCTTCAAGATCATAACAAAGGCTTCTACGACCTTTAGGACTCTCCTTTGAACAATCATAGAAAGTATACTCGTCCTTCTCTTTGTCATATCCAACAACATCCGGCTCACCGCCTGTTACTTCCATTTCATTAAGTGACCATAATTTTTCAGCATTAGCTTCTATCTTCGCTTCAACTTTAGCCCATTCAAGACCTTCATGGCGGGTCATGTTTTTCTCAAAACGAGCTTGTAATACTTTTATTAGTTCTTCACGTTGTTCTACAGATAACTCATTTTTATTCGCTGTCATATTCGTCCTCCGAATTACGTTTCTTTATACTCACTTAAATCTCTTCAATAATAGTTTAGTTTACAACAAATTATATAATTTGTTGAATCTCTTTTTCAACAATCTGACCCGATTACCCAACGGAAAATCCCTGCGCGGATATCTATTATATAGTTCTAAAATCTTTCATACTTTCCCCAAGTATATAGTGTGAAAACCACATCAAGTTCTGCTTCATAATAGCTACATGAATTCCTGGCTGATCAGAACTATATGCCATTTCTTTAAATATAATTAGTTCTGTATCAACTTCCATATCTCTTAATCCTTCATATAACTCATATGCATTTGTAACTGGAATTCTTGCATCCTTTTCGCCATGTTGGATTAAGGTAGGTGTACAAGCTAATTTAATATACGTCATTGGTGATGTTTTCGTATATATATCTGGATCATTCCATGGAGTATTTCCTAAATGCATCCTAATGAAGTAAGGGATATCTGTATTTACGTAATGAGTACTCCAGTTCGTAATTCCGCCCCCAACTGAAATTGCCTTAAATCTGCTACTAAATGTAGCACAGAAAGCTGATATATATCCTCCGTTACTCCATCCCATAACTCCTACTCTATCTTTATCTACAATCCCTTTTTCAACTAGTTCATCCACTCCAGATATAACATCATCGTAATCAGCAAGCCCTTGTTTTCTGTAGTTCGCTTTTAAAAATTCATTGCCATAACCAGAACTTCCTCTATAGTTTGGCTCTAAAACGATAAAGCCTTTTTCAACAAACTGTTCAATCGGATATTTCTCATTGAAGCAGTCTGAAAATATCGGAAAAGATGCCCAAGCCGGACCTCCGTGAATTACTACTAATAAAGGATATTTTTTATTTGAGTCAAACTCTACTGGTCTTGATAAAACACCCTCTATTTTAAGACCATCACTACTTTGCCATGAGATGATTTCCCTGTTGCTTTTAAGCTTCCCTTCGAAAAAGCTATTTTCATTCGTTATTTTTTTATCGTCCAAATAGATTTCAAAGGTCTCATTTGTTATAGCTTTACTATAGGTTATATGATTTCCATCCTTTGTTATAGAAGCATCCATTATAAAACCATCTACGTTGTCACTTAATACTTCCATAGTGCCATCTTCAGCTAGTAATCCAATACGATAATTCGTTTTATCCTGCCATCTAATTAAAATCCCTTTAGCTGTCCACTGTAATGGCATAACCGTACTATCAAAGTTTGTTAAGGGCTGAAGTACCTCTCCAGTATTCATATCATATATCTCTAATGTACTCTCTTGTATATGGCTTCTATAATACTCCTTCTCTCTTATGCTTGCTGAGTAACATATTTTGTTGCCCTCAGGAGAAAAGCAAACGCTCCCGCCCAACAACCTATCTACATTCATCTTTTGTAGTTCCTCAGCTTCAACATCTAATATGTATAGATCACCATTCATATAATCGTTTAGGCTTGGTGTAGCCATACATACAACTTTTTTCCCATCATTTGAAATATCAAAGTCATGGATATAAAAATCCTTACCATCAGTTAATTGATAAACACCGTTAATCTCTCGTTCCTCTTTATCATTTTGTATCACTTTTTCTATTTCAACGTAGCATAAACAATTATTTTGATGTTCCTTACCTACATGTTGAAAATCTCCATATAGCTCCTTACGTTTCTTTATTTCCTCACATTCTTTTGACTGTGTAATATAATAAAAACCTTTACCGGTAGGATTCCATTTGAATATACTGATTCCTTCTTCCTCATTAGTAATTTGCACCCCACCATAACCATCTAATGACTTAACAAAGATTTGATTTTTCCCATTACCAACAGGGCTAAGGTATGCAATATCCCTAGAATTTGGAGACCATAACGGGCATGTACTATCTATATCCCCATTTGTTAATGGATAACTCTGCCCTTTACCTTTTTCATATATCCATGCATGATTTCTATATGTATTGTCTTTCCAGTTAGCTGTCCTCTTAACAAATGCTACATTTTTGCCATCATCGCTTATATTGGTACTTGATAAGGTTGGTAATAAAATAATCTCTTCTATACTTAAATATGTTTTTTCACTGCCTTTCATCAATATGCCCCCTTGTAATGTCCATAAATCTCTCGTCTTTTTTTGTCGTAATAAAGGAAATTGTTCACGAATACTTAAAATAGTAACGGAAAATTCAGATAAATAAAAGTGAATCCGATAAAGTAAAACTTTAATCTATAGAGTTCTATTCACTCAAATTAAAGATTATGTGGTTTTCATCTAAATGGGAAAAATAAACGCATTTTGATTCATACATTCGTTTAAAGTGAACTTCCATCAGTAAGAGTCTTATAGCCTACGAATTGTGGAATGAAAAATGGACTAAGAATTTAATCTTAGTCCATTTTTTATTTTATATCCATTTTGTATGGAATGTACCTTCTTTATCTACTCGTTTATACGTATGCGCTCCAAAATAATCGCGCTGCGCTTGCAACAAGTTTGCAGGTAGTTTGGCAGTACGATAGCTGTCATAATAAGAAATTGCTGCTGAAAATGCAGGTATCGGAATGCCCTGTTGTACCGCCATTGAGATAATTTGGCGTAATCCACCTTGATATGACTCTACAATTTCTTTAAAGTATGGATCAAGTAAAAGGTTCGGTAGGTCAGTGTTAGTCTCATAAGCCTCTTTAATGTTCTGTAAAAAGGCAGCACGGATAATACACCCGCCTCTCCAAAGCATAGAAATGCTGCCAAAATCAAGGTTCCAATCATATTCCTCAGAAGCTGCCTTCAATTGCGTGAATCCTTGTGCATAAGAACAAATTTTACTCATATATAAAGCTTGGCGCACCGCTTCAATTAATTCGGCTTTTTCAACTCCAATTGCCGTTTTATCTTTAGGTCCAGATAAAACTTTGCTTGCGTTCACACGCTCTTCTTTTAAAGCAGAAATGCAACGTGCAAATACAGATTCCGTGATAATAGGCAGAGAGATACCTAAATCAAGTGCGCTTTGACTTGTCCATTTCCCTGTACCCTTTTGTCCTGCAGTATCAAGAATAACATCCACTAATGGCTTACCAGTTTCTTCATCTTTCTTCTTGAAAATATCGGCTGTAATCTCAATTAGATAGCTGTTCAGTTCACCTTTATTCCATTCAGCAAATATTTCATGGAACTCTTCTGCAGTCAAATCTAGTGTTTGTTTCAAGAAGAAATATGCTTCACAAATTAATTGCATATCTCCATACTCAATACCATTGTGAACCATCTTTACATAGTGTCCTGCCCCATTAGGTCCGATATAAGAACAGCAAGGCTCGTTATTCACTTTTGCAGAGATGTTTTCAAGCATATCCTTTACTTTTTCGTATGCATCCTTCTGTCCGCCTGGCATAATAGATGGTCCCTTCAATGCACCCTCTTCGCCGCCTGACACACCTGCCCCGATGAAATTGATTCCTTCTTCGGCAAGACGTTTGTTTCGGCGAATTGTATCGACAAAGTATGTATTACCACCGTCAATTAAAATATCACCTTTATCGAGGTGAGGGACTAGAGAATCAATCGCTTTATCTGTAATTTCCCCCGCATTAACCATTAATAAAATCTTTCTAGGTGATTCAAGTGAGTTAACAAACTCTTCAACTATATGAGTACCAACTAAGTTTTTACCACGGTTTTCCTCAATGGTTTCATCAACTTTTTCCTTTGAAATATCATATAGGGCAACAGAATACCCTTTGCTCTCAAAGTTAAGTGCGAGGCTTTTTCCCATAACGCCCACACCAACAACTCCAATTTGTAACTTTTCCATATTCTATCGTTCCTTTCCATGTATGTTACTCTGTATTATAGTATATATACCTAAAATAACACTTTAATCAAATAATCCAACTTTTTCATTTCAATAGGCTCTGCCAGTATTCGTGCAAAAGGTTAAAGGGACACGGCACATCACTATCAAGTTAAAAAATAAAGAGAAATTTTCATCCTTATTAATCAATCATGAAAAATAACTGGTTAATTATGAAAAATCACATTAAACAGCTTCCGTATCCCTTTTACTGTTTAGAAAGATCTATACAAATAAACTTAATAATAAAGTAAACCCTAATCCGGCTACAGAAACGATAGTCTCAAGTAAAGTCCATGTTGCAAATGTTTCTTTCATGCTTAAACCAAAGTACTCTTTGAACATCCAGAAACCAGCATCGTTCACGTGTGAAGCAATTAAACTACCAGCCCCTGTTGCAAGGACAACTAAAGCAAGGTTAACATCAGATTGGCCTAACATCGGAATCACTAAACCGACAGTTGTTAATGCAGCAACCGTAGCAGATCCCAATGAAATACGTAAGATGGCAGCGATAATCCATGCGAGCAAGATCGGTGATAAGGAAGTTCCTTTGAATAATTCGGCTACATAGTTACCAACGCCGCCATCAATTAATACTTGTTTGAAAGCGCCGCCTCCACCAATAATTAAGAGCATCATCCCAATATTCGAGATCGCTGTTGTACAAGATTCCATCACGTTTTTGATTGGAATATTTCTTGCCAATCCCATTGTATAGATCGCAACTAGTAAGGATATCAACATGGCAGTATCCGCATTCCCAATAAACTCGATCGTTGCTAGTAAACTATTATCTTTGAATCCCATTGTTTTTTGCAACAAAGTAATAATTGTAGCGACTGCCATTAAAAGAACAGGCAGTAAAGCGGTAAAAACACTGATTCCAAAACCAGGAGTTTCTTCAAGTTTAAATACTTTCTGATCACCCAATGATTGTATATTACCGGTTTTTGTGAACGCCTCAGGTACTAGTTTTTTTGCAAGTTTAGTAAATACAGGTCCAGCTAACACAACCGTTGGAACCGCTATCATAAAACCATAAAGTAATACTTCACCGATGTTTGCATGCAATTCACCAGCGATAGCAGTTGGTCCTGGGTGTGGTGGTAAAAATCCGTGTGTTACAGATAAAGCAGCTGCCATCGAAATACCGAGATATAAGATAGAAACTTTTAATTCTCTTGAAATTGCAAATACAATCGGAATTAATAATACTAATCCTACTTCAAAAAATAATGCAATCCCGATAATAAATGAGGCAGTCACAACAGCCCATTGAATGTTCTTTTCACCAAATTTTTTCACAAGGGTCATGGCAATGCGTTGTGCACCCCCAGAATCTGAAAGCAACTTACCTAACATCGCACCAAGTCCAAAAACGAGTGCTAAGTGCCCAAGTGTTCCGCCTAATCCCGCTTCAATGGTTTTAAAAATCTTTTCTGGTGGCATTCCAAGTGCTAAAGCAACCCCGACTGATACAATGATTAATGAAATAAAGGTGTTTAATTTAAAGCGCATAATCAGTAAAAGTAATGCTAAAATCCCAATTGCTACAATGACTAATGGCATCGTAGTTCCCCCCTAATCTTAGCTGTATTTGTATTTATCCCGCTATTCGTGGGCAGTAAGGCCCCCACCTCGTGTTTTAGATAGAAGCGAGGCGTGGGGGATTACTGATGAAAATTTTACTTTATTAAATTTCTTTGATAATTTGCAATGCGTGTATAATCGTCTTCTAGTGCCCTTGATAGGTTAATAAATATAGGCAGTAATTGTCTGTATTCTTTTGTTGCTTCTTCTTTCGGTGTATGTTTGTAGGTACTACCAACCATTTCGGAAACGATTTCAAAAGAATCAATTTTTCCTGTGGCATAGAGACCTAATATACATGCGCCTAGACAAGAGCTTTCGTAGCTCTTTGGAACAACGACTTCAGATGCAAAAATATCGGACATCATCTGTCGCCAAACGTCAGACCTTGCGAAACCGCCTGTTGCTTGAATACGAGTTACAGGACCATCCATACATTCTGTTAATGCTAAAAATACAGTGTATAAATTATATATAACACCTTCTAAAGCTGCACGAATCATATGTTCCTTCTTATGTGACATCGTTAAACCGAAGAAGGAGCCACGTACATCTGGATTCCATAATGGTGCACGTTCCCCTGCGAGGTACGGATGGAATAATAATCCGTCTGCACCAGGTCTCACGCGTTCTGCTATTTTAGTTAATACATCGTATGGATCAATTCCTAGTCTTTTCGCAGTTTCTACTTCTGATGAAGCAAGTTCATCACGAATCCAGCGAAGGACCATCCCTCCATTGTTTACTGGTCCACCAATTACCCAATGCTTTTCTGTTAAGGCATAACAAAATATTCTTCCTTTTGTATCTGTTTGTGGTTTATCAATGATGGTCCGAATAGCACCACTTGTTCCAATTGTGACAGCAATCTCCCCTTTCCGAATTGCATTCACACCTAGATTAGAAAGCACCCCATCACTAGCACCAATGACAAACGATGTTTGGGAATCGATACCAATCTTTTGGGCTAAATCTGGATTGCAGTTGCTGAATATTTTGGTGGTTGGTACGAGTTTAGATAATTGAGCTGATGTTATACCAGCAATTTTTAAAGCTTCCTCATCCCAATCTAGCGTTTTTAAGTTCATCATACCCATGCACGAGGCGATGGAATGATCAACAACATATTGATCAAAGAATTTTTTGAAGATATATTCTTTAATTCCAATATATTTTTTCGTTCTAATCGCAATTTCCGGATGGGCATTCACAATCCATGTAATTTTACTTAATGGTGACATTGGGTGAATAGGTGTTCCTGTTCGTCTATAAACTGCATGGCCATTCAATTCATCTTTGATTTTATGTGCCCATGCCTCACTACGATTATCTGCCCAAGTGATACAAGGTGTCAGCGGCTGATCATTTTCATCCATAGCAATGACACTATGCATAGCACTGCTAAATGAAATAAACGATGGTTTTTTATCTGAATGCTGTTTCGTTATATTTGATATCGCTTGGAAAACAGCTTGGAAAATCTCTTCTGGATCTTGTTCCGCTGTGGATATATCCGGTGTGCGAAGTGGATAACCAATATTCTCGGTTTGAATGACTTCGCCTTTTTCAGTAAATAAAACTGCTTTCGTACTTGTTGTACCGATATCTATACCTAACATATAGCTACTCATGTCCTTGCTCAACTCCTTTAGATAACATTTGTTGTGACATCCAGAGGTCTTCGACTTTCCCTTGAACATCATCAAAGTTTTGATGTAAGGCCTTAATCATGAGGGCTCGATCTTTTGATTCGATTGCTTTTATATAAAGCTCATGATTTTTAATAATCCGTTCAAAATCTTCGTACTTTTCCTTGAAACGAGTACGCATTGATAAAAGGATTAAGCTTTCCATAACGGGCTTTAAATTATTCCAAATCATCAGGATGTAGGAATGCTCAATGGTTCGAATAATCGTTTCATGGAATAAGAGATCTTGATAAGAAAATTCATCAGAATCATGATACTTAATGGCGATTTTCATCATTTCCATTATTTTATTTAGTTCTCTTACTAAATCATTTGTGTCCATCTTTCCAAGTCGCTCAAAGATAAACGTTTCTATAAGTAAACGAACATCATATATTTCTTCAATTTCTTTCTCGGTTAAACCAATGACAACTGCGCCCATTCTTTCTAAGCGAATAATATTTTCAGAAGCTAGTAATTTTAATGCTTCACGAACGGGTGACCGACTTACAGAAAAATCGGCAGCTATTTTATTTTCTGACAGGATGGTACCGCTTTCAATCGCACCTGCAATAATGCGCATTCTCAATTCGCTCGCAACACGATCACCTGTAGAAGCTTTTGAAAGCCATTTTTCAGGATAAAGAAATTCCATTGATTTCGTCATAAATCCACCTCGTGTTAATCAAGTATACTTGTATACAAGTATTATAACTCGGATTTTTAATTATGCAAGCGCTTTTATTGTTCGCGTTGGCTCTATTAGAGGAAAGCACATAATTATTAAGCTAACAAATCAAATCACCCCAAAACTATTATTGTTGATAAAGAAGATTTAGGAAATGGAAAACTAAACAAGTGGTATGAAAGACAAATAATTATAGAATCTATGTAAAAAGAAGCAGCTACCTTTAAATTGAGAGGTAGCTACTTTTTTAGTTGTTCATATTCTGCTGATGCTTTGAAATTAATTTAGACATATAGACAAAACCCTAAATTACGTATTGTCTTGTAACTCCATGAATATCTATTCGCGCTATTGTGTTTATACACTGCTCATTGATAGTTTCCCGATTAATTCTCAATAACATCATGTAACCTCTCAGCAAACTCTTTATGATGCACTGTGTTATAACCCACATGATGTCCTGGAAACTCTGCGAATTCTGTTCCGAGGTGTTCTGCTAAGTTGAATGCGCAATGATAAGGAAAAGTTTCTCTTGAAATACTTCCACCAGCTGGACGTACCTGTATCGATGCAGGTTTTAATAGGGACTTTAATGCATCGATATTTAAAGTATAGCTGAGAATTCCCGGGATTTCATACTCAGTGAAATACATCGAATTGCCAAGTAGTCGCTCTGTTAGCATATCCTTCGATGGTTCGGAATTACTATCATCAATATTTGACAATAACTTCATGACCTCACTTTGATGATTCCCTTTAAGGTCTTCCATGAAATTTATAGCCTGCTTCAACTCATTTTCAGATAAAAGTTGTAATAAAACCGGTTCGTGTGGAATTAGTAACTGTACCTGCTCAGGATGACGTATGCACAAATCAAGTCCGATAACAGCACCAGAACTACTTCCGAATACATAAGCCGGTTCTTTGGTCAGATTAGCTAGCAACCGATGAGCATCTTCGCTATGCGTGTGCACATGGTAATCCTCATTTTTATTGACGAGATTGCTACGGGAATGACCACGACGATCGTAAGTAACAACGGTATACCATTTAGCAAGATGGTCGGCGACATTATGGAACTTGTCGGCATCACCACCCCCACCATGAATCAAAAGAAGAATTGGACCCGAGCCACGCACCTCATAATAGATGCTTGCTCCAATTACTTGCAATGTTCCGTTTTTTACTATACTCATTTGTACATTCTTCCTTTCTTTTGTCATCTCCCTTAACATTACATGATTGGTGAATGATATAAAATGCAGGAAATAACTAAGAAACAAATTCACCATAAGAAAAAGCAATGTGTAGCTTTAAAATAAAGTTTGATTAAAAATACTGTGTTAAACCGTATTCTATGATGAATAAAAAGAAACCATTTTGAAAGAGTCTAATCAAAATGGTTTCTTATCCAACAGGTTTATGTTTATGTTTTATAAAAAGGTTTGATCATAGCTTATTTACAATTCTTTGATTAAAGAGATAAAGCATCGCACCTTTTTTATAAACGTCTTAACTTTATTTCAAAACTACAATATATGTTGGTTTGGAATAAAGTTTAATCAAAATAGTGCTACAAATGTTGATTTTATAATAGAAGAAAAACTCGCATTTTGAAAAAAGTTTGATCAAAATGTCAACAACGATTCAAATTTCCCCAATTTCAACGAAATGAAATTCCCCATTATGAACGGCTAAATCGTTGTTTGGG